>JAYRNS010000208.1:0-30300 GCA_041912075.1 Anaerolineae bacterium | reverse complement strand
GATCCGGGTGAGCCGATGGACAAGGACCTGTACGAGCTGCCGCCGGAGGAACTGAAGCAGATCAAGCAGGTTCCGGGTTCGCTGGAGGAAGTGCTGGATGCCTTGGAGGCCGACCACGACTTCCTGCTGCGGGGGGACGTGTTTACCACCGATATTCTCAGCGCCTACATCGGGTACAAGCGTCAGGTGGAGATGAACCCGGTGCGTATGCGCCCGCACCCGTACGAGTTCGTTCTATACTATGATATTTGATTTGCCGCACAGAACGCACCACGCACATAAAGTCTTTTGGACGGACTTATATGCTCTGCGTATCCTGGGTGGTCAGGGTTAGATGAAAATGGGGAGCGCTCATTCGAATGAGCGCTCCCCATTTTTGTGGTTCAGCTTTGCGTGAACCTGTATCTCAGCTGCTGGGTGTGGCTGACGTGGGTGGCGCCTCGGGGCCCTGCTGGGGTCCGCTCAAGGTTTGGGAAAGCGCCTGGTTGAACTGGTCGTAGGGCAGCGCGCCTGGGATGAGGGTCGGCTGCTGGCCGGCTTTGATCAGGTAAAACGTTGGTGTGCCACGCACACGTGCCTGCTGCCCAAGCTCCAGACCGGTCTGGATGCGGCTCGCCATCTCGCCCGAATCGAGACAGCTGTCGAAAGCCCCGCTGTCCAGACCCAACTCTTTGGCATAACCTTTGAAAAATTCGGCGGCGGTGTTTTGACCCGACCACTCCTGCTGCTTGCTAAACAGCAGATCGTGCATCTCCCAGAATTTGCCCTGGGCGCCGGCACATTCAGCCGCTTCACCGGCCTTCGGTGCCTGCGGATGGATCGTCAGCGGGAAGTGTACGAAAACCACGCGCACCTTGCCGGGATCGATCCAGTCAGACTTGATCTGCGGTTCGACTTCACGGAAGTGCTGGCTGCAGTAAGGACACTGCAGGTCGGAGAATTCGACCATCATGATCGGTGCGTTGGCATCGCCCACCGTGTAGAAACCACCGTAGGTCATGCCAGGCCGGTTCGGGTCCGGGCTGAAGATATCAGCCCCGGCCGGCAGGGGTGTCGGCGTGGGGGGTGGCAGCGGTGTGGGCGTCGGTTTTTCGCCGCGCTGCAGGGCGGCAATGGCATTCTGGAAAACGTTCAAGGGCTGTGCGCCCGAGATGAACCAGTCGTTGATAAAAAAGGCCGGTGTGCCAGTGACCCCTGCTTTGACCCCAGTTTGCAGGTCGGCATTGATCTTGCTGACAAACTTGCCTGAATCAAGACAGCCGTTGAAGGCAGTCGTGTCGAGACCCAGGGCGCTGGCGTACTGTTTGAACAGGTCGGCCGCGTTGGTTTGACCCGACCACTCCTGCTGGCTGGCAAACAGTTTGTCGTGCATCGCCCAGTAGGCGTTCTGGTCACCGGCGCATTCGGCCGCTTCGGCCGCGTTGGCAGCCTGCGGGTGAATGCTGTTCAGGGGAAAATTCTTGAAGACGTGTTTGACCAGACCCGCCTTGACGTACTGTTCGTCCAGCTGCGGGGCGGTCTGGGCCACGTGCCGGCCACAGAAGGGGCACTGGTAGTCGGAATACTCCAACAAGGTGATCGGCGCGTTCGGATTACCGCGGAACCAGTCACCGTCAGCTGTTTTGCCTTCGGTGACCAGGGTAGGGTCTCCGGCTGGCAGCGGTTGGGCCGGCGCTTCGTCGCCCTGTTTGCCGGTCGATTCGGCCACGGTCGGTGCGGCGGTGGCACCCGTGTCGTTTGCGGCCTGGGGTGCCGGTGCCGTGCCGCCACAGGCGGCCAAAACCATGATACTTACCAACAGCAGCACAACCAGCCCGCCCAGCCGTCGGTTCAAACTGCTACGTTTCATTGATCGATCTCCTCCAACAGTTGCACCTGCCCCAAAATGGGTGCAGGGGGCAAAACCTGTACGATGCGGCAGGACGGCGGCCAGATGCGCGGCACACCGGACATGAAGCCAGCATGACGCATCTACTTTACCGGCTTGTCCCGGTTTACGCTGTAGGCCTACTTCCGTAATGCAGACCGGTTCCCAGATGAAACCTCGCCACGCTCACTGCATCAACGGGTATATCTTGACCTGAAACCGGTATGGTTTGGCGATTGGCATGATCTGTGATAGAGTCTAAAGTGGCATGCGGCGGGCGCATCATCTGGTTTGTCCGTCCCGTGCCGTATGAAAGGATCGTGCTGCAGTCGTACTACCCGAAGGAGCGCACCGCATCATGTCTCAATCTGTCACAACGGTTCCGCGCGAGGGACGCGCCCTCTGGGTGTCGCGCTTCGATTTTCGTACAGCCGACGATATCCGGCGTGTCGTGGCCCAGGCCGCTGACGCGCACTTCAACCAGATCTGGATGCAGGTCCGTGGTGCGGCCGATGCGTTTTACCAATCGGCCCTGGAGCCGTGGGACGAGCGGCTCACCGGAACATTGGGTGGGGTGCCGAATTGGGATCCCTTGGGGCTGATGGTCAGTGAAGCACACCGGGCCGAGCTGGAGGTTCAGGCCTGGATCAATGTGTATCCGGCGTGGCAGGGCACCACGCCGCCACCCAACGGTGTTACACCCACCCCTTTGATGGAAGAGTTTACGCGCCTATACGGTGACCAGTGGCGGCAGTGGGACCAGCAGAACGGTCCGATGCCACTCAGTGAAGGTTATGTCTATGCCTCTCCTGGCCACTGGGCTGTCAGCGAGCGTATCGCCGCCGTCGTGCGCGACCTGCTGTCCAAATACTATATCGATGGTGTGCACCTCGACCACGTCCGTTACGCATCGTCCAACTACTCGTGGGACCCTGTTTCACTGGCGCGCCTGGCTGCGGCCCAGGTCTTGGAGCCAGCGCTAAACCGCGTGGCCTGGCAACGGCGTCAGATCTCAGAGTTGGTCGCCCGGCTGCACGAATTGATCCGGGTGGTGAAACCGGGTCTGGTGCTCAGTGCCGCGGTATGGCCGGTTTACAAGGATATCTGGGAGTGGTGGCCCAACAACGATGGTTATTCGGCCTACTGTCAGGACTCGGTGGGCTGGCTGCACGCGGGTATCTGTGACGTGATTGCGCCGATGTTGTATGGCTCGATCCTCAACCCGAATCAGGACTATTTTCGCCTGGTGGTCGAGGAGTACGCGCGCCTGGCGCCGGGGCTGCAGGTGTATGCGGGCATCAGTGCCGAAACGATCGACGCGGCCGAGATCGGCCAGCGCATCGACATCGTGCGCACAGCTGGCCTGCCCGGTCAGGCGCTCTTCTCTGCCCGTCTGCTCGACCGGGTCAACGCCTGGGAGGTGTTACGCCAGGGGCCCTATGCTGAGCCGGCCCTCATTCCCCGCGCCCAATCGGCCGTGCCACCCGAGTTTCGCGCGGCTGGATTGTAGGTCACACCGCCGAATTTGGAGTGCGCAAGCGTGGCTTGCGCCTTCGCCTGGCTGATGGGTGTCACCACAGCAAAGCGGCAGCATGGCTGCCGCACGCCAGATCGGCCATTCGCGCATTCGTGGACGGCGGCGCGACCGGATGGCAAAGCGCCCTCTCAATACGCGGAGAGATACCGGTTGATCTCCCACTGGCTGACCGTCAGCCGGTACTCATCCCATTCGGCCATTTTGGCTTCCACGTAACGTTCGCACAGGTGATTACCCAGCGCAGTTTGGATGACCTCGTCCTGCTGCAGGGCTTCAAGCGCTTCGCCCAACGAACTCGGCATCGGTTGGGGGCTCCAGCGGTCCATGTCGATTTGGTAGAGATTCTCTTCGGCCGGATCGGGGGGCTCCAAACGCTGGCGTATCCCATCCAGGCCGGCCACGAGCATGGCCGCAAAGGCCAGGTACGGATTGGCACTGGGGTCAGGGTTGCGCAGTTCGATACGCGTCGACGACGGGCGGTCGGGGTTGACGCGCGGGACACGGATCAATGCGGCGCGATTGGTGCGTGCCCACGAAAGGTAAACGGGCGCCTCGAAACCTGGCACCAGTCGTTTGTAAGAATTGACCAGCGGCGCAACGATCGCCGAGAAACCCCGCGCATGTGCCAGCTGGCCGGCCACGAAGTTGAGCGCCACCTCTGACAAACCGTAACGTCCCGTGGCTGAGGCAAAAACGTTTTGCCCGGTGTGCAAATCAGCCAGGCTCTGGTGGGTATGCATACCGGATCCATTGATACCGGTGATCGGCTTGGGCATAAAGGTGCAGAAGAGGCCGTTGCGTTGGGCAATGGCCTTTAGTGTGGTTCGCAGGGTGATTGTATTGTCCGCGGTGCGCAGGGCCTGGTCGTAGCGCAGGTCGATCTCGTGCTGGCCTACCGCTACCTCGTGATGCCAGGTCTCCACTTCGATGCCTAACTCGGTCAAGGCCTCCACCATCTGCCGGCGCACGCTGTGCGCCAGGTCGGTACTGACGTCGAAATAGCTGGCGCTGTCGTGCGGTTTGGTGCTGATCTGGCCATCGGGTCCGGGCTGAAACAGGAAGAATTCCACTTCAGGTGCAGTGTAGTAGGTGTAGCCCATCTCGGCCGCGGCAGCCATGGCTTGTTTGAGAACATACCTGGGATCGCCGGTAAACGGTGCGCCATTGGGGGTGCACACATCGCAAATGACCCGCGCCGTGGTCAGGGGTCGTGTCTCCCACGGCAGAACGGCGAACGTTGCCAGATCGGGCACCAGGTACATGTCACTCTCGGCGATGCGCGCAAACCCTTCGACCGACGAGCCATCGAACCAAATGCCGTGATCGATCGCCACACCCCACTGGGCAACAGGGATCGTGATCTGTTTGACGATTCCGATGATGTCGCTGAATTGCAGATTGATGTAGCGCACATTCTGCCTGGCAATCAGCTCGTTCACGCGTTCCAGCTGGTTTGGATCATGCGGCATGCAGCGTATCCTCCGGATCACATGGTACACGGTTTGGCGGTGCCTGTCCACGGCCAAAACCGCCAGTTCTGGTGGGCAAAAATTGTACAAGTTGCCCAACGACGGCGCGTTGGGCCGGCCGACTCCGCCCAAGACGTCCGGAGCCCGGGTGAGCTGGGGAAATCCTGGCCAAGTCTCATCCGCGGCCTGTCATCGCGCTAACAGCTGCCGCACCTTGAATGCTACCTGCAGCATCAAACGAAATTCGGGGTCGTCAAGATCGTGCCCAACGATCGCCGCAATCCGTTCCATACGGTACAACAGCGTATTACGGTGGACAAAGAGCACCTCGGCGGTACGGCTCAAGTTGCCGTGGTTGGCAAAATAGGCGGCCAGCGTTTCTACCAGGTTCGTCTGCTGCCGCTCGTCATACACCGCCAGCGCACTGAGCGTCTCATCGTAAAATTTGCGCAGCACGTCGGTACCTTGCAGGGGTAGGAGCAGACGAAACAGCCCCATATCGCCGTAGTAACTAACCGGTTCCATGTCGTGAATCTGTTTGCTCAATAGCAGGGCCTGGGCGGCTTCGTGGATCGATTGAATCAAACCGGCCGCACCGTCCGCCGAACGGCCGACGCCAATGCGCAGCGGCAGATGGGAAAACTGGAGAGACAAACGGTCGAAGAGTGCGCGCGCCAGCCGCCGCCCGCGCCGGGCCGGTTGGCCGGTACCCAGGGCGCACGCGATCAGGATGTGCCCCGCCTCGTCATCCGGTACGATCAGTGCGGGCACCCGGCGTTCGTGCAGTTCGGTTTCGATCGCCTGGGCACAACGGTGCAAAACGCCGATCGCGATCGCCTGGTCCGAGCCGACATACATCGCCACCTGGCGACGGTCCAGCGCATAGCCCCACTGCATGGCGCGCTGCGCCAGGTTGACCGCCGCTGGATCGGGTGCCATCAGCAGGTCACGGATGAACAGGCGCCGGCGCTCGGCCTCACTCTCACCGCTCAACTGCCGGCGGCTGAGCTCCAGGGTGCAGGTGATGGCACCGCGTTCGGCCACGACCCGGGTGACATCGTCCAGGCGTTCGGCCGGACCAAATGCTGACAGGAAACCAAACCACTGGTCGTTGCTGTGCATCGTGACCAGCCAACGCTCACCACGACCCACCGGCAGCGAACGCCGCTGCACTTCCTCCAGCGGCGGGTGGTGGAGGAAATCGAGCGTATCGGCGTGCAGAATATCGAGCATGCCATCGTCGATGACCTCACCGCCCGCTGACGCAGCAGCCAGCAGGTCACCCGCCGTGTCGTGGACGGCGATCGCGCAGTTGGCCTGGCGCGCCACCGTCTGCACGATCTGATAGAGCGTGGTACCACTGAGCACCAGGTTGGTCAATTCCTGGGTCACGACGGTGGCGAAGCGTTCGAGCTGTGCCTGACGGTTGACAATGGCACGAATGACGTCCCGCTCGACATCGATCAGCCGGCATTCGGGTGGAATCGTCAGCAGAGGCAGGTCAATCATGCGGGCGGTGTCGATCGCGGCGTCGGGCACAGGTCCCAACACCGTGACACCGGCGATGTGTTTGGGTGCCAGGTCGGCGATGACGGCGGCAAGGGATAAGAGCGGGTCAAGCTGCAGCAGATCGGCCGGATCGATGAGCACCAATTCGCCGCCGCCGAGGTGTGGCAGGGCTGGTGGGCTGGGGCGCAGCGCGGCCGCCCACATCACGGGCGTCTGCAGGAGTGCATGCCCATGCAGTACACGTGTGCCGCGCGGAAGTGCCAGGCGTAAAAGTTCGGCAATCGTCGTCATACAGTTACAAAGGAAATTCCCGGCCGTTGGCCAGGAATTGTACAGGTGGTGACGCCCAGACTTGAACTGGGGACCCAGGAATTATGAGCTCCTTGCTCTACCGACTGAGCTACGTCACCAGGATAACAGGAGACGTCGAGCGTTGTATGGCAAGACATCATGCAAGAGAGGAGGGCCGATGCACTCCTCTCTTGGTAGGTAGCGGGGGCAGGATTCGAACCTGCGGCCTTTGGGTTATGAGCCCAACGAGCTGCCACTGCTCCACCCCGCAATAATTTAGCTGCCGCTGTAGCCGCAACGAAACAACTGTGGCAGATTCGCCGTACACTACCGGCAAAGTCGCGTCGCTGATTTCGTTGCCGGGCCTATGTTACCACATCAGGCGGCTTTGTCAAATAGATGCCTGTCTGAAAACCGCAGGTCATCCCGGGTGAGCGCGGGACCCGTACGGTATCACCGGGAAAAAAACAGATCACGCCAGGTCTGCCAGGGTGGCTGGGCGGGTGCCGCGCGGCCCGTCTGTGCGGGGGCGACCGGCGTGGCGGTAGGCTCTGCCGGGCTGGCCACACTCACCGGCACCACCAGCGTATCACCACGACGCACCAGGCCCAACTCACGACGTGCAGCCTCTTCCAGGTAGGCGTCGCTCTGCACCCATCCCAGTTCCTGCTGCAGGCGTGCACCACGCGTACGTTCGGCGTTCAGGCGGGTTTCCCACTGGTGCAGTTCGGCAACGGCTGCCCGATATTCGAGATCCCGGCCAATATAGCTGGCAATGAAAAAGAGCAGGACCGTCATGGCGCCCAAAAACAAAAACTGGGTTTGTGATACACGTAACCACGCCAGCTGCTTGCGCATCGGTTCTGTTCCTCGACGGGCTGTGAGCCTTGCCCTAACACAAAAGGCTAACACCAAGGCGACATCAGAGCCTCGATATTAGCCTTGCGCAGGTGCCGAAGGAGGGACTTGAACCCACACGGGCTAATGCCCACTACGCCCTGAACGTAGCGCGTCTGCCAATTCCGCCACTTCGGCCTGTTACTGCGGGCAATGTTACCACTAAGGCGTCGAATTGTCAAGCTGCCTGGTGGCCCCCGCACTAATACGCTCGGTGGCGATATACCAATCGCTGGCGGTGCGAAATCGATCGCCGGGCCGGTTCAGCTTGCTGATCGTCACCCCACGCACTTTGTCGTGTACGCCAAAACTGTAGACCGGGTGATACAACAGGAGCGCGGGTACTTCTTCGGCAAAGATGTCCTGGAATTGTTTGAACAGGGCGATACGCTGGGCCATATCGTTGGTGCGTCGCGCCGCTTCGATGGCTTCGTCGGCCTGGCGGTTGTTCCACTGCGCATAATTCTGGCCACCTTCACTCTCGGTCGAGTGCCACAGCGGGTAGGGGTCCGGGTCGCCGCTCAGCTCCCAGCCAACGAGCGCGGCGTCGTAGTTGTGCGTGCTCAGATGATCGGCCACCAAACCGGCAAAGGTGACGGTTTGCGGGATCAAACGTACGCCGATCGCGGCCCACTGGCGGGCCACGATCTGGCCCAACGCCATCTGGTCGGCGGCATCGGTGGTGAGCAGTGTCAACGCCAACGGCTTACCATCTTTGTCGCGTACACCATCACCATCGCTGTCGACCCACCCGGCGCTGTCGAGCAGCGCACGCGCCTGCGCAGGGTCGTACGGGTACTGCACGACGTCCGCATCGTACGCCCAGCTGTCTGGCTGCAGTGGACTATGCGCCACCACACCCTGTCCTTGCAGCGCGTCGTCCACCAGTTTCTGGCGATCGAGCCCCAACAAGAGGGCCTGCCGGACGGTACGATCCTGCAGGAAGGGCACATTGCCGCTGTTCAGGTTGAGATAGATCAGGGTATAACCGGGTAATACCGATGAGTACAGGTTGAAGTTGCGCAGGCGTAAAGCGCTGCGTATGTCTTCCGGGAAGATGTGGCTAATCGCATTGATGTCACCACGCTCGAAAGCGGCAAACAACCGTCCGACATCAGGGTAGAAACGAAACTCCATTGCACCCAGGTAGGGCAGCGGCCCGCGATAGAACGGATTGGGTTCGAGCCGTGCGTGCTCGGCGTCGATTTGAACCAGCTGCCATGGTCCGGTGCCAACCGGCCGTGCGTTCAGCTGGGCATTGTTCAACTCGCTGACCTGATAACGGGACCAAAGATGCGCCGGCAGAATACCGATCGTGGTGTGATCCAGAAAGGGTGTAAAGGGCTCATCGAGGGTAAAACGAACGGTGTAGTCGTCGACCTTTTCGACCTTTACCGACTGCCAGAGGGATGATAACCAGGGTGCCCAGCTGAAGTCGGGGCTCTGCATGACGCCGACGGTGTAGACGACGTCATCCGCCGTAAACGGTGCCCCGTCGTGCCAGCGCACATCATCGCGCAGATAAAAGGTATAGACTCGACCGTCGTCGCTGACATCCCAATGCGTCGCCAGATCCGGTACGACGGCCCCCCGTTCATCGAGTGTCGTCAGTCCATTGAACAACAGAGTGACCAGATCGCGGTCGACGTCGTTGAAATGCCCGAGCAAGGGGTTCAAGTATTGGGGACTGCCCGCGACCCCCTCGATGTAAGTACCACCGCGGGCTGGGGCAAAGGACGACGGAAAGTTGTAAGCCGAATAGGACAGGAGCGCACCGAGGAGCAGAATGCCCAGGAATGCAATCACCGCCTGCCAGCGAACGTGTCTGCCCACAAAGCCTTTAACCGCTGACCCAAACCGTCAGCATCGAAACCAGAAAGAACATCACCGAAACGACGATCGTCGCGTTAAACAGTGTCTTCTCGACACCGCGGCGTGTCTTATAGACACCGCCATCGCCCCCAAAGATGCCACCCAAACCGGCACCCTTGTTGCCTTGCAGCAAAACCAATGCCGTCAGGGTAATCGACAAGATGATCTGTACAATGAACAAATACGTTTGCACGTGCTGCTACCTCCGAGACGTCTCACACAAGGCGGTGATTATACCATCCGGCACCACAGCTGGCAAATGATCGGGCGCACTTGTACGGAGCTCCGGGACCGTGAGGGTGCCAAAGGTCACGCTGAAGGCGTTTCTTTGCTTTACTTCTCCCACACGTTGTAGTATACTTCTGACGTCGCACTTGAGGATGGGATGGCCGAAGTTGCTGTAGAATTACGTCATGTAACGAAACGGTTTTTGGGTGCAGCAGGCAAAACCAGCGAAATCGTTGCCGTGGACGATGTGTCCATGCGGATTCTCGATGGTGAGTTTTTTGCCATGTTGGGACCGAGCGGCTGCGGCAAAACGACCACCCTGCGTATGATTGCTGGTCTCGATCTGCCCACGGACGGGCAAATTTTCATCCATGGCCACGAGATGGGTCAGCTGCCACCGTTTCAGCGCCCGGTCAATACCGTTTTTCAGAGTTATGCCCTTTTCCCCCACATGACTGTGGCCCAAAATGTGGCGTTCGGTCTGGAGATGCGCCACCTGCCCCATACCGAGATCGACCGCCGTGTCCAGACCGTTCTCGATCTCGTGCGCCTGCCGGCAATGGCCGAGCGCAAGCCGAAGCAGTTGTCAGGTGGGCAGCAGCAGCGTGTCGCCCTGGCCCGTGCCCTGGTCAACGAACCCGAAGTCCTCCTGTTGGATGAGCCACTCGGTGCGCTGGACCAGAAGCTGCGCAAAGAGATGCAGCTCGAACTCAAAGCCCTGCAGGCCCGGGTGGGAATTACCTTCGTTTTTGTGACCCACGACCAGGAAGAAGCCTTGACCATGGCCGACCGTATCGCCGTGATGAACCATGGTAAAGTGCTGCAAATCGGAACGCCAATCGAGATCTACGAACGTCCCAACTGCCGTTTTGTGGCAGATTTTATCGGCGAATCGAACTTTCTCAACGGGCGCGTCACGGCAGTGGACGGCCACTTCTGCACCGTCGACGTGCCCGACCATGGTGTGGTTGTCGGTCAGACCGGGCCTGGTGTGCGCGTCGGCGATGATGTCACGGTGTCGGTACGCCCGGAAAAAATCCGTCTGTTCGACAAACACCCGGAGCGGCGCCCCAATACGTACCCCGTGACAGTCGAAATGGTGGCGTACATCGGTTCTGATACCCGGATCATCGTCCGCAACGAACATGGCCGCCGTCTCGACGTCTGGGAACAAAACATGATTTCCACATTGGACATGGAAGCGTATTACGCATCCGGAGATCAAGCGTACATGAGCTGGCGGGCCGAGAATGCACTGGTACTCAAGGATTAGCTGGTGTTGACCGCCGCGCTGCAGCGCATGCGCCACAGCCGCCGCGGCCAGGTGCTGGCGCTGATTTTCCCCACCCTGTTCTGGTTGGTTGTCTTTTTTGTCGTCCCACTCGCCATCGTTTTCGTCTACAGCTTCTTGACGCGTGGTACCTATGGGCAGGTGGTGTGGCGGTTCAATCTGGGCAATTACCTGCGTGTGTTCGACCCCCTGTACCTGCGAATCTTCCTGCGCTCCATCTATCTCGCGTTGCTGACCACGCTGGGGAGCCTGCTGTTTGGATATCCCCTGGGCTATTTCATTGCCCGGCGCCGCCGGCGCTGGCGCAACGTCCTGCTGCTGCTGCTCATTATCCCGTTTTGGACCAATTTTTTGGTGCGCACCTACGCCTGGCGCGTGATCCTCAGCAGCGATGGGCCGGTCAACTCACTGCTTCTGAGCCTGGGCTTGACAGCTGAGCCGCTGCAGCTTCTATTCACCGACACGGCGGTGCTCATTGGCATGGTCTATAGTTTTTTGCCGGAAATGGTGCTGCCAATCTATGCCGCCGTGGAACGTCTCGACTTTGCCCTGGTCGAGGCAGCGCATGATCTGTACGCCAGCGATGTCCAGGCCTTCCGCCGGATCATTCTGCCACTAACCATGCCAGGTGTGCTGGCGGGTTCGATTCTAGTCTTCATCCCCGCGCTGGGTGCGTTTGTGACACCCGACTTGCTGGGTGGCGCCAAGACGGTGATGCTGGGCAACCTGATCCAACAGCAGTTCTTGACGGCGCGCGACTGGCCCTTTGGCTCAGCCCTCTCCTTTGTACTGATGGCCGCCATGCTGGTTGGCACGTTGATCTATTTTCGGCGCGGGGGGCGGACCTTATGAACACCGGGCAATGGGTACGGCGCACCATCAACCCTTTGCTGGTGATCAATGCAGCGCTGATGTACCTCTTCATGTACGCGCCCATCGTCATGCTGATTCTGTTCTCGTTCAACGCCTCACGTTATTTATCGACCTGGGGTGGGTTTTCACTGCACTGGTATCAGACACTGTTCGACGACCGCGCCATTGGTCTGGCCCTGCGCAACAGTCTCATCGTGGCGGCGGTGTCCACGATGATCGCCACTACCATCGGCACGATGGCGGCCCTGGCCATGGAACGGCACAACTTCTGGGGCAAACTCTCCTTCGATGCGCTGCTTTACCTGCCGATCATCATACCGGAAATTGCAATGGCGGTCATGCTGCTGCTCTTTTTTGCCCTGGCCAAGATCCGCCTGGGGCTGGGGACCGTCATCGTGGCGCACGTCGCCTTTTCGGTCGCCTACGTGGCGGTCATCGTGCGCGCACGCATCGCCGGCCTGGATCGGGCCCTCGAAGAAGCGGCCCAGGACCTGTATGCCAATGAGTGGCAGACCTTCCGCCGTGTGACGCTGCCGCTCATCATGCCCGGTATCCTGGGTGGCGCCCTGCTGGCGTTTACCCTGTCGCTGGATGATTTTGTCATCACGTTTTTCACCAACGGACCCGGCACAACGACTCTACCTGTCCAGGTCTATGGGATGATCAAGACCGGTATCACGCCCGAAATCAACGCGCTGTCAGCCCTGATGCTGCTCGCTTCGGTAATCCTGGTAGCGGCATCGCTGATTCTTCAACGGCGCTAACGCATGCCAACGTCGTGCCCATCAATCGACCGTAAGGAGGGGAATTATGCACAAGTGGATCGTGTTGGCAGGTGTGCTGGCAGCCATGCTGGTAGCCGGGTGTCAAAACCAGGCACCGGCGACGACGACCAGCACCAGCAGCACGCCGGCTGTCATCGACGAGACCTGTGGTGATCGCAGCCGGCTGTCTTCGACCCTGCATTTTTACAACTGGTCGCTCTATATGGATGATGCCATTCTGCGAAACTTCGAAGAACAGTGCGGGGTCAAAGTTGTGCAGGACACATTTGCCAGCAACGAAGACCTGCTGGCCAAGCTGCAGGCGGGGGCGAGCGGTTACGATCTGATCGTGCCGTCGGACTACATGGTCACGATCATGCGTGAGCTTGACCTGCTGGCGCCGATCGACTACGCCAATATCCCAAATTTCGCCAACATCGATGACCGCTTCAGGAATCCCCCGTTCGATCCGGAGCAGCGCTACACCGTGCCTTACCAATGGGGTACCAGCGGCATTGCTTACAACACGACCAAGGTCAGCGAACCGATCGACAGCTGGCAGGCAATCTTCGATCCGGCGCGCGCGTGCCAGTACCAGGGTCTGAGTCTGCTCAACGACCCGCGTGAAGTTTTCGGCGCGGCGCTGAAGTGGAAGGGCTATTCGCTCAACGACACCGATCTGGCGCACCTGACAGAAGCCAAACAGGCCGTCATGGCGATCAAGGACTGTGTCACAACCTTCGACAACGAAAGTTTTGCCGACATCCTGCTCAACGGCGAAGTCAGCGTGGGGCATGGCTGGAGCGGCCAATATGCCAAAGCTATCGAGGAAAACCCCGACCTGACTTACGTCGTGCCCAAAGAGGGATCGGTGATCTGGGTCGATAACATGGCAATACCCAAGGACGCGCCGAATCCGTATACAGCCGAGGTCTTCATGAACTATCTGCTGCGGCCCGACGTCGGCGCCCAGCTCACCAATTATACCTTCTATGCCAGCCCCAACGCGGCCGCACGGCCGCTGATCGATCCGGCGATTACCAGCAACCCGAGCATCTTCCCGCCGCAGTCGGTCATGGACAAACTGGAGTTTATTCGCGACGTCGGTGATGTCACGCCGCAGATCGAACAGATGTGGACCGAGGTCAAGAGCCAGTAGACCAAGAGACTCCGACTTGATAGGACGTGCGCATTGCAGTAGAATAGTGCAGGACCGACGGGCGTTATGCCAGACAGGAACCGGTAATGGTGTTTTCACAGACCGAGCAGTTCATTGTCTGGCTGCGTAACACGACGCCAGGCAGGTTGACCCTACTGCCAGCCACCACGCAACAGCCATGGCGCCTGCTGAACGGTGACACGCCGCTTGCCGATATCGCGCTGCCACCCGCGGTCGATGCGGGCACTTTATTGGCTGCCGTGCAGGCGGCCGCTGCGGCACACGGCTGGGAGGTGCAGGCGTGCGGCGCCTGTGCCTGCTGGCGGGCCCTCGATACGGACCCAACGGGCAGTATAGGGGTTTGTTCGTGGCCGGCGCTTGAACCGTCAGTTGGATCGAGCGGGCACCAGAGTGCGCTGGCTGCACCCTGTATGCATTTTGATACCACAACGGCCGGCGCGGTGCCCCCGCCAGCCACAACGGTCTCACCCGTCGCGGCGGTGGCGGGAACCGGCCGGTCCTGGTGGCGGCTGCGCCGGTCAAAGCAGTCAACGACAGCGTCCGGCCGCCAGGCGCAGGAGATCGTCGAACGCAGCGGCAAACGGCCTGGCACCATTCCCTGTCTCGCCTGCCCAGGCCGCATGGCCAATCTCGGTGCCCAGAAATGCCGTACGCACGAGGGTGACGAGCGCACGTTCTCGGTCTGGCGCTGCCGGCAGTGTTTGGGGTATTATTTGAACGACTGGATCGACAAGTGGGTGCGCACCGATGCGCTTGAGGTTGTGGACACCTATTACCGTCTGGCACCGCAGGAAGCCCTGACCTGTCTGGGTATGATCGAAGAGGTCAGCCTGAAGCGGATGACAGCGGCCGACTTGCAGCGTTGGGCCGATTCCTTCGTTGCCAAGCGGGTTGCAGTTCGCTCGGAAGTGCGCCGCGCACGATGAACAAGACATACGGGGTCCTTGAGACTTCGCAAGTCGGCAGACTTCGCAAGTCTTGGGCAAAGGAGACACAGTTTTGAGTACCAACGGATACGATCACGATGCCGGGTATGGCAACGGCGCCGATGAGTCGGACTTCGAGCATGACGATCTGATGGAGGATGAGCCCGATCTCTACGAAGACTATATGGATTTCGAGGATGATGAGGATGAAGAAGCCGGCCGTATTGTGCCCTACGAGCAGCTGTGCAGCATGCTGCTGCAGGCTTTGTCCGGCCAGCCGGTCCGGTTGTACCACTTTCAGAGCATGATGAACCTGAACTCGCTCGAGCGTGAGTTCACGATCGTGTGCGGCCCGACCACGGCCCAGCGCCAGATGGTACCGCAAGGGACCCGCGCCGAGCTGCACATGGTGTGGCCGGCGGAGAATGCGCTGCTCAGCCTCTACGGCACGGCCGGTTTTTGCGCACCGTTTCATGATCCCGACGAATGGTGCACCCATCAAGATCAGCAGGCCGACGCCTTCGTAAACCTCACGGTTCGCTATTTCGTGCCCGATTCGGCCATCAAAGCCATTACCAATGACGACGACGTCGATGCCATCGGTCAGCGGCTGCAAGCGATGCTGGGTGGTAACCACCACGATGACATGATCGATGTGACCTTCGAAGCCCACTACACCCAGGGTGCACTGGAGCTTACCGCCGCCATGGCGGGTTACGTCGTGACGCTGGACGACGAACTTTCAGATTTTGATCTCCTCGAACACCGGCTGGAAGAACTGGCGCAGGAAATGTCGGGCAATCTGAAAAAGATCGAGAACGGGTTTGCGCGTAAATAGAGCCATCTATGTCACACAACCACGGCCTACTGCATCTTGAGCTGCGTCCCCGCCAGGTTTTCGTGGCCCGCTACGACCACCTACCCTATCCGAACCTGGGTCCCGTCCAGGAGTTCGTGTGCGAAGTGGGCATCACGGCCACCCAACCGGTGACGATCAACGGGGTTGTATTCCAGATCTACGCGGGCAGCCAGCTGGTAAGCCAGCGCCATCATACGAGCCGTCACCTGGGCGTCATGATCGGTGAACCGCTGCCGATCCGTGTCCAGCCCGGCGAAGGTCTGGCGCTGCGTCACTGTTATTTCCTCGAACCCGGTCTGGAACGGTTCACCCAGATCTTCGTTACCGTCGACGCCCAGACCGACGATGGCCAACTCGTACAGGGGCAGTGGGGCGCGCCCCTGCTCTATTTCGACCAGCAGACCACCCTCCACTTGCCGTTCCGCGGCACCTGGTGGGCCATCATGGGCAACGATTGGTCCGATCTGCATAAAGGGGAACCGGTCAGCCAGCCGTTTGCGATCGACTTTGTCAAGCTTGGTCCCAACAATAATATCTTCGCCACGGATGGCCTCACCATCGAGGATCATTTTTCGTTTGGGCAGCCCGTGCTGGCACCCGCCGCGGGCGAAGTCATCGTCGCCACGGCCGACATGGCCGACAACTCCCCGGCAGCGCTGCCGCGCCCGGAAGAGCTGGGCGACGACCCCCGGCGCAGTTTTGGCAATGCTCTCTTCATCGTCCACAGCGATGGCGAGTTTAGCTTTTTGGCCCACTTGCAGGCCGGTTCCATCACGGTACGCAGCGGTGAGTGGGTGACGCTAGGACAGGTGGTGGCGCGCTGCGGCAACTCTGGTCTGTCCCCAGGACCGCATCTGCATTATCATCTGCAAAATGGACCGCACTTGTACGTCGACCAGGGCCTGCCCGTGCGCTTCAGCATGTTCAGTGCAACGGGTGATCGCATCGCGCAGGGCAGCATCCCCTCGCGCCTTATCGTGACACCGTTCGCCGCAGATGATACGAATTCGAATTGAAAAAGGAGTCAAATCATGACCGTAGAAGACAGACGTAACGGGTTGGAAGGTGACGAAGCCGCGGAGACGACAGAGCTGCGCACGGAAGTCACGGATGAAGAGATGGCATTGCTCGAGGCGCTCACCGGCCAGGAGCTGACCAGCATGGTGCTGGTGACGGAATCGCTCGTTTATGCCGACGAAGAATACATCGAAACGCCAGACGAAGAACGATTCTATTTCGACTGCGAACTCTACTTTGCCGACCATCAGCTGCTGGAGTTGTACGGTGCCAGCCTGTACGAGGATGTCGACTCCGACCCGGTCACCGGCATGGAACGTATCGAGGACCGGCTGACCGAACTGTTCGAAGATGGCGGCACCCTCACGGAAGTGGCCCGCGACGACGAAGACGGTCTCGTCTTGATCCTGGCGTCGAGTGACGATTCGGTGCTGGTGGCGGTTAGTGGTTGGTATCTGGACCGCTGGGAGGAGTTACCGGACCTCGAAGAAGAAGACGAGGAGTGACTTCCTGTATGAGCTTGAGCTCAAGGCGGACCGATCGACGACATCCGCCTTGAGCTCAAGCTCAAGGCTAACAGCTAAAGTCTGCTAAAGCAGACTGGTTTTCTATTCGTATGAACCTTCGGCCTCCAACAGCTCGATGAGCACGCCATGCGCGGCACGGGGGTGCACGAAGGCACCGCGTCCTTCTGCCGCCTGGATGGGTTCCGTGTTGATCATCTCCACACGGCGCGTCTGCATCTCCCCGATCGACTCGCCAATGTCGTCAACTTCCAGACAAATGTGATGCATGCCCTCGCCGCGTTTGGCCAGGTACTTGGCCACCCCCGACGTTTCGTTGACCGGCATGATGAGCTCGATCATGCTGTCACCCGCGGGCAAAAAGGCAATCTCCACTTCCTGCTCCGGCATGAGCTGGCGTTTGCTCAGCTGCAAGCCCAAACCATCCTGGTAGGTGAGTAAAGCTTTGTCCAGATCGGCAACCACAATGGCGATGTGGTTGATCTTTTTGATCATCGATGATTCCTCACTTTCTCCACGAGCAAGACACTACCATCAGTCAGGGACGACCCGCCACTCCTGTATCTCAGGATCAAAATCGGCAATGTCGACGAGGGGCATCTTCCAGTATTTGCCCTTAGCCTCGACCGCCACGGTGCCATCGGGCAGCAGCAGTTCACCGGTGCCTTCGAAGAAGAACTGCCGGTCCTTGACAATCCGCCCCACAGCGGTGAGCTCCACGTCCAGCGGCACGGGCTGTTTGAAGCGCGCTTCGAGGGCTACGGTCACACCCCAAATTTCGCCGCCGTTGAACATCACCGCCCGGCCCATGGTTTCATCCAAAATGCCGCTGATCACACCCCCGTGCATGCGTCCGGGGTAGCCCTGATGAATCTCACGCCCGGTAAAACGTGCAAGCACGCTGCCATCATCTTGTTCGTAGAAGAAGACCTTCACCCCGGCCACGTTTTTCATGCCGCAGATGAAGCACATCTTCGAATTCGGCTGTTTCTTGAGGGTCATACGAACGCTTCTGGCCGGTACTCACCAAAGGCCCCGCGCAGCGTGCCGCAGATTTCACCCAGAGTGACGTAGTTTTCGACACATTCGATAAACAGCGGCATGAGCGGCGCATCGGCCTGGCGGGCGGCGGCGTCGAGCCGGTCCAGCAGCACCGCAACCTGATCGTTGTCCCGCCGTGCCCGCAGCTCGGCCAGACGCTGGACCTGGCTGGCCTGGACCGAAAGATCGACGCGCAGAAGATCCGCCTGCGGCACCTCGCCGGTCACGAACCGGTTGACGCCCACCACCACCTGAGAATGATCTTCGATGGCCCGCATCGTACGGTACGCGGCATCCTGGATCTCGCGCTGCATAAAGCCCTGTTCGATGGCGCGCAGCGCACCGCCCATGGCCTCGATCTTATCGAGATAGGCGCGTGCCTGCTGCTCGATCTCGTTGGTCAGGGACTCGATCATATAACTACCGGCCAGCGGGTCCGGTGTATCCGCCACGCCCGATTCGTAGGCGATCACCTGCTGGGTACGTAGGGCAATCTCGACGGCGTGCTGTGTGGGCAGGGCCAGGGCTTCGTCCTTGGAGTTGGTGTGCAGCGACTGCGTGCCGCCCAAAACGGCCGCCAATGCCTGCAGCGTGACCCGGATGATGTTGACATCGGGCTGCTGCGCGGTCAACGTCGAGCCACCGGTTTGGGTGTGGAAACGGAGCTGCCAGGCTTTTGGGTCCTGCGCGCCAAACCGGTCACGCATGATGTGGGCCCACAACCGGCGCGCAGCCCGGAACTTGGCCACCTCTTCCAGGAAATTGTTGTGCGCGTTGAAGAAGAACGACAGCTGGCCGGCAAACTCGTCGACGTCGAGACCCGCCGCCAGTGCAGCCTTGACGTAATCGATGCCATCGGCCAGCGTAAACGCCACTTCCTGCACGGCCGTACTGCCAGCCTCACGTATGTGGTAACCACTGATCGAAATCGTATTCCACTTGGGCACGTGCTGACCACAAAACGCAAACAGGTCGGTGATCAACCGCATCGACGATGCCGGCGGGAAGATATAGGTGCCCCGCGCAATGTACTCCTTGAGAATGTCGTTTTGCACCGTCCCGCGCAGCTCGCTGACCGGCACGCCCTGTTTTTTGGCCACCGCGATCACCATGGCCAACAGGATCGCCGCCGGGGCATTGATCGTCATCGAGATGCTCACCTGGTCGAGCGGAATCTGATCCAGCAGGATTTCCATGTCCCGCAGCGACGAGATACTCACCCCAACCTTCCCCACTTCACCATCGGCCAGCGGGTGATCGGCATCGTACCCGATCTGTGTCGGCAGGTCGAACGCGACCGAAAGACCGGTCTGACCCTGTTCCAACAGGTAGCGGTAGCGCAGATTGGACTCTTCGGCAGTGGCAAAACCGGCGTACTGGCGCATCGTCCAGAAGCGGCCGCGATACATGTTTGGGTAGATCCCGCGCGTAAACGGAAATTCACCCGGAAAACCCAGGTCGTGCGCATAATCCAGCGTCACGTCCGCCGGCGTGTACAGCGGGTCGACCACGGTGCCGGAACTGGTCGTGAACTCGGCTGTCCGCTCCTTAGCCCGCGCCACGAACTTGCGGCGTGTGGTATCCATCCATTGTTGTTTCAAATCAGCGATTGGTCCGTCAGACATGTCAACTCCTGAAAGATGCAGATGAATCTTTATGCGTCAGCCTGCAGCGTCACCAAAACCTGACCCTGGTCGACACGATCGCCTGGCTGGACCTTGACTTGGGCGACGGTGGCCGCACGTGGGGCGCGCAGGTCGTTTTCCATCTTCATGGCTTCGAGGATCACCAGGCTCTGGCCGGTGTGCACCTGCTCGCCCTGGCTGACCAGCACTTTGACCACCAAACCGGGGATTGGGGCCTTGAGTGCGAGCTCACCGCCAGCGATGTCGAGACCTTTGGCCTGACGCAGGCGGCGCCAGCGCTCGTCCTCGACCCGCACCGTCATGGCATCGCCACCGATGATCACACGGAAATCGTTGCCCGGCAGCTCTTCGGCCACCACCTCGCGCGATGCGTTGTTGAGCAGCAACGAGTAAACGGGCAGCTTCCCGATGCGCTTGAGATCGACCTCCACCCGCTCATCGTTGACAAAGACCTGGTTGTCAGCGTCGATCTCCACCACGTACTCGACACCTTCCACGATCGCGATGTATTTCATACGCGTAATCCTCCCCAGCGGCTGGCACGTTTCCAAATCGACGTACCGGCATCTGCCCACTGGCGTACGCTGATGGCGCCGCGTTCAGTATCGTGTGCCAGCATCGTCGCCACGATGGCGGCAATGCGTTTGTTCTCCGGTTTGTCGGTCGCCTGCAAGGCAAAACGCTGCTCCAGGAAGGTCGTATCGAACGTGCCCCACATGAAGCGTGTGCTGTCCATGATTTGTTGGTGAAACGGGATCGCGGTTTTGATGCCGCCGATTTTGTATTCCTGCAGCGCACGGCGCATCCGCAAGATCGCCTCGGCCCGTGTCTCACCCCAAACGACCAGTTTGGCGATCATCGGATCGTAATAGAGCGAGACTTCGAACCCTTCGTAGATTCCGCTCTCCACGCGCACACCAGGCCCCGTCGGTTCCGTCAGGCTGACGACACGACCGCCCGAAGGCAGGAAGTTGTTGAATGGGTCTTCAGCGGTGATGCGGCACTCGATCGCCCAGCCGCGTGGCCGGATGTCACTCTGGCTCCAACGCAGCCGCCGGCCGCTGGCAATGGCGATCATTTCCTTGACGATATCGACACCGGTGACCATTTCGGTCACCGGGTGTTCCACCTGGAGGCGGGTGTTCATTTCGAGGAAGTAAAAATTGCCCTGCCGGTCGAGGAGAAACTCGATCGTGCCGGCATTGACGTAATTCACGGCCTGGGCGGCGCGCACGGCAATGGCACCCATTTTGGCCCGCAGATTCTCATCGACCGCCACCGAGGGTGCTTCTTCGATCAGTTTCTGGTGGCGGCGCTGGATCGAACATTCGCGCTCGCCAAGGTGAATGACGTTGCCATGTTTGTCAGCCAACAGCTGAATCTCGATGTGACGTGCACTCTCGATCAGTTTCTCGAGATAAACGGTGTCATCGTTGAAGGCACCCTTCGCCTCGCGGCGGGCGGCCCCGAGCGCAGCTTCCAGGTCATCTGGTTTGCGCACGGTGCGCATACCCTTACCCCCGCCGCCGGCCGCAGCCTTGATCAAAATTGGATAACCGATCTGCTCTGCGGCCTGCGCAGCCTCTTCGTCACGCAGACCCTGGGGCGTACCAGGTACGACCGGCACACCAGCGGCAATCATTGCCTTGCGAGCTTCGACCTTATCGCCCATGGCGCGAATGGCGTGGGCAGGTGGGCCGATGAAGGTGATACCTTCGGCCTCGCAGGCCTCGGCGAACTCATCACGCTCGGAAAGAAAACCATAGCCGGGGTGAATTGCCTCGGCACCACTTCGGCGTGCCACATCGAGCAGCTTGTCGATGCGCAGATAACTCTCACGCGAAGGTGCCGGACCAATAAAGTACGCTTCGTCAGCATAGCGGACGTGCAGTGCGTTACGATCGGCTTCCGAGAACACCGCCACCGTATCCACACCGCGTTCCTGGCATGCCCGAATCACACGTACGGCAATTTCACCACGGTTGGCAACCAGTACTTTTTTGAACATGGGTGTCACTCTCCACAATATCACCAGCTAGGAACGAACGTAAAATCGTCGGGCACGGCGTGCAGGTCCTGCCAGGCTGCGACCACCACTGGATCGAACTGGGTGCCGGCATTGTCGCGCACCCGCTGCATGGCCTCGCTGTGGGGCAGACCTTTGCGGTAGGGCCTGTCCATGGTCATGGCATCGTAGGCGTCGGCCACTGACAAAACACGTGCCACGATTGGAATCTGTTCACCCTGGAGGCCATCCGGATACCCGCCGCCGTCCCATCGTTCGTGATGGTGCCGCAGCAGAGCCACTGCAGCGGGCGACAATCCAACCGCGGCCTCCAACAGGATTTCCACACCCGCTTCGGGGTGGTGTTTGATCAACTCGTACTCCTCAGCGGTCAAAGCACCTGGCTTGTTCAGGATATCTGGTGGCACGGCTCGTTTGCCCAGGTCGTGCAATGGCCCAACGTAGGCGAGCGCGTCCATGTCCGCCTCGGGCAGGTCCAGCCGGCGTGCCAGCACCAGGGCATAACGCACGACTCGATCGCTGTGTCCGGCCACGTCTTCCTCTTCGGCCGCGTACATATCGAACAACAGATCCATAACCTGACAGGTCAAATCAAATGCGCGCGCTGCCTTCGAGTTCAGCAGCGGCGGTGGCAGCGGCTCGGCATCCTTCAGGCGTGAATTCTCGAGAAGAATCCGCGCCAGCGACTGCTGCATGTGCACACGATCGGCCTGGAACATCATGCCGAGGTAACGATAGATACGTTCCGCCCGCTGTAAGCAGTGCAGTCCAGACTGGTGAGCACCGGTGGCGAGATAGAGGCTGCCAAACAGAGCATTGACGTCTGCCACCAGAGACCGGTCGAAGTGGAACAGCTGGCGCACATGGGTATCGAGTGCCTGGCTGGCGTACTGGCCGGCCGCCTGCAGCTGGCCACGCCGGAGGTAGATCTCACTGCGCATCTGTTGGAAGTAACTGAGACGCTCCAGCCAGTCGGGTTGGTGCCCTTGTGCCGCCAGACCCTCACCTTCGATCAGATACGTCTCGGCAACCTGGTAATTGCCCAGCGCAATCTCGTAGTGGCCAAGGTTCTCAAGGAGGGTGATGAGTGCCACTTCGTTGCCCACCGCACGCGCCAGAACGAGTGCCTCCTCCGACAGTGCACGCGCCTGGTCGAAGTCGCCCACCAACGAGTCGGCGATCGCCAGGTTGATGTAGGCCCGCGCCAGGGTGCGCTGCTCGAACACCGTCAACTCCAGCGGCGGGCGTGCTTGTAAAGGTGCCAGGACGGCCAGCGCTTCACGTAACGCCCAGACAGCATCCACGGGCCGTCGCTGCTGGGCAGCCACAAAGCCTAATACACTGTACGCCGTCGCCACTTTCGTCCGATTGTCACCGTCCGTCTGCACGATGAGACGCAGGCAGTGTCTGGCATTCTCCGCCGCGGCCGCGTAACTGTTGAGCAAAAACGCCTGGTCTTCGGCCAGGTGCAGACTGATGTTGGCCTCCTGTGTCTGCAGCCCGTGCACCTGGGCCAGGACCAGGGCAGTACGCGCGGCCTGGATCGCGGCCACGGGCAGACCCTGGTTATGATAGTAGGCACGTTGGCGCAGAAGTTCGACGATCTGTGCCATGACGGGCTCGGCAACAGTCTCCAGATGCGGGTGGACGCTCAAGGCTGCCTCACAACTGCAAGGTCACGAACACCACATCGGGGCTGAACTGCTCAGCGGGTAAAGCACTGACCGTGCGTAACTCTCCGAATGCAGCTTCAGCGGGCCGCAGACACACCCGTTGTATCTCGCGTACGACTGCAGTCAACGGTTGTCCCAACAAACGCGTATCCATTTCGGACAGATGGGCACTCAACCCCACCCAACCACTCACCCACTCGTCCACCAGGGGTGGCCGCGGCTCCGGCAGACAGGTGAAACGCACCGGAAACCCGCAGTCGACCTCGAACTCCACCACCGGCTGGTCGTCGACCATATCGTGAACGACACCCGTCACGATACCGGACATTGCATACTGCCCGGGTGCCAGCGCCAGCAGCTGCCGGCGGCCGGATGGCTGCATCATCAGCTGTCCAATACCCCCCGCATCACCCAGCGCCACGGCACCCCCATCCAGGATGACGGTCAACAAGGCGCCAGGGTTGAGGGGCAGCGTTCCCGTTTCCGCAAACTGCCAGGCGGGCAGCTCAACCGTCACCACCATACCAGGGCCTGTCTACAAGGGAATGTTGTCATGTTTTTTGGGCGGGTTGGTGTCACGTTTGTTCTGCAGCATCTCCAGGGCATTGATCAAGCGCGGCCGTGTTTCTTTGGGCTCGATGATGTCGTCGATGTAACCGCGCGAGGCCGCCACGTAGGGATTGGCAAACTTGGCACGGTACTCTGCCACCAGGCGTGTCTTTTCGACGTCGGCATTTTCGGCATCGGTGATCTGCCGGCGGAAGATGATGTTGACGGCGCCATCCGGTCCCATGACGGCAATCTCGGCTGTGGGCCAGGCCAGGTTGATGTCTCCGCGGATGTGTTTGCTGTTCATGACGCAGTAAGCACCGCCGTACGATTTGCGGGTGATGACGGTGACTTTGGGCACCGTGGCTTCACAGTACGCAAACAACAGTTTGGCACCGTGGCGAATAATGCCGCCGTGCTCCTGGCCAACGCCGGGCATGAACCCTGGCACGTCCTCGAAGGTGACGATCGGTATGTTGAAGCAGTCGCAGAAACGGATGAAACGCGCGGCTTTCCACGATGCATCGATATCGAGTACCCCGGCCAGCACCATGGGCTGGTTGGCGATGATCCCCACCGGGCGCCCACCCAGTCGAGCAAACCCAACCAGGATGTTGCCGGCATAGTGCTCGTGCACCTCCAGGAAATCACCTTCATCGACCACCCGCCGCACCACGTCACGCATGTCGTACGGTTTGTTTGGGTTGTCGGGTACAATGTCGTCGAGTTCATCGTCCATACGCAGCGGATCGTCATTGGGCTTGCGCAGCGGCGGGTCTTCCAGATTGTTCTGCGGAAAGAAGCCGAGCAGTTTCTGCGTCAGGAACATAGCCTCTTCTTCGCCCTCCGCTACGAAGTGCGCTACCCCGCTTTTGTTGGTGTGTACCTGCGCCCCACCAAGGTCCTCGAAGGTGACGTCCTCGTGCGTGACCGTCTTCACCACCTCGGGCCCAGTCACGAACATGTAACTGGAGTCCTTGACCATGATAATGAAATCAGTGATGGCCGGTGAGTAGACGGCTCCACCCGCGCTGGGTCCGAGAATGACCGATATTTGCGGCAAAACACCAGACGCGAGCGTATTCCGCAGGAAAATATCGGCGTAACCACCCAACGAGACGACGCCTTCCTGAATGCGCGCCCCACCCGAATCATTCAGACCAACCACCGGTGCGCCGTTCTTGAGCGCCATGTCCATAATCTTGACGATCTTTTCGGCATGCGCCTGCGACAACGACCCGCCGAAGACAGTAAAATCCTGTGAATAGACATACGTCAGGCGCCCGTCGATGGTCCCGTAACCAGTTACAACCCCGTCCCCCAGGATTTTCTGGTCGGCGAGACCAAAATCGGTGATCCGGTGGGTCACAAACATGTCTAGCTCACGAAAACTACCTTTGTCCAGCAACAGCTCGAGCCGCTCGCGCGCCGTAAGCCGTCCTTTTTCGTGATGGCGGCGGATGCGCTCCAGACCGCCACCCAACTTGGCCTGCTCTTTCAGATCGCGCAGCTCTTGAATCTTAGCGTCCAGCGTCACAGGGCTGACCTCCATCGCTTGCGATATCGCGGTAAAGTGGGGGCGACAACGGGTGTGTTGCGCCTGTCCGAATAACCGCGGCGTGGTGGCTTGTGACAGCACTGACGGGATTATTCGGATAGACGCTTATGGCTCGTAAAAGAATAACTTCGTGTGATTTGCCAGGATTTCCAGCCATCATGCCGGAAGTTATTCTTTTACGATGCCTTATGATGCCGTCGGCGCCACCTCGGACGGTTTCTTGTTGGCCGCCTGCGTCACGGGTGCTTTACGCAGGGAGAGGAAAGCCACCCACGCCACCAGAATCCAGGTCATGGCAATGGTATGCCACTGCATCAACCACAGCGGCACCAATGGGTAAAAGCGCGGGTACTCACCCAGGCCGTAATCGACATAGTCACTCAGCACGAACCAGGCCAGGGCAATCAACACATCACGCAACTGGGCCCTGAACTGTGTCAACAGATAGACCCCCTGGACGATCATACCGAGATGGGCAACGGTCATCACGACACCTTCGACCGTCAGCGGTGCGCCGCGCAGCCAGTACGTCACCCAGAACGTCACCGTCCACACGCCGTACTTGATCAAGCCGATGGCGGTGATGGTGTAGAACCAGGTCCATTTCTTATGGCGGCGCAGTGCGACAAAGGCAATCACAAACAAGAACGCAAACAGGGGACAGTCGGGGATGAAGATCCACAACCAGGGTGAGGGCGCACCGAGGCCATCCTTGCCGACCAGAAAGTGAGGGCCGTACCAATAGATCGTGCCCACGACAAAACCCACCAGGTTGAGAAAGATGATCAACCAGGCGATCGGCTGGATGTCAAAGAGATCGAACACGCGCTGCAGCGGGCGCGGCACGGTCAACATAGCCTTTTTTCCCTCCGTTCATCTCTCATGGTGTGTCGATTTCTCCACCCCCGATCAAACGAATGGGTACACCGCCGACCACCGCACCGGGTGGCACGTCGCGGTTGACCAGGCTCATGGCCGATACGACGGCATTGTCACCGATCACGACCCCTGGCAGAATGGTGCAGTTGGCACCGATCACGACGTTGGCCCCAATGACCACGGGCCCCTTGCGCCATTCGCGCAGCAGATATTCGTGAGCCAGGATCACCGTGTTGTAGCCAACGATCGTATTGGGGCCGATCGTGATCTCTTCCGGAAAAAAGACGTCGAGCACCACGGCCAGCGCCACCGAGGCATCCTTGCCGACCCGCACACCCAGCCACTGGTACATGCGACGTTTCACGTTGAGCCAGGGCACGTAGCGTGCCGTATAAATCACAACCCAGTTGCGCACGACCTTCCACAGGGGCACCGTTTTGTACAGGTGCTGCAGGGTGTTGCGTGCGTCCGGCGAAGGTCGCACCTGGAGTCGTTGATGGCGCCCGGATGGTGTATGCAACTTAGTTGATCTCTACCACCAGTTTCCCAAAATGATCGTCCGTCATCATGCGCGCCAGGGCCTGCGGGTAGTCGCGCAGAGGAAAGACGTCGTCGATCGTCACCTGCACACGACCGGCGAAAATCAGCCGCATGACCTTCTCGAACTCAGCCTGGGTGCCCATCGTCGACCCGATGATGTTGAGCTGGCGGGCAAACACGATGTTGAGCGGGGTCACCGCTTTATAGCCGCCCGTCCCACCCACGGTCACCAGCCGGCCGCCGGCGCCCAGGCTGCGCAGGCTGCTGATCCACGTCGGCTCGCCGACGTTATCGATCACCATGTGCACGCCGCGTTTGCCGGTTTTGGCCCACACCGCTTTGCTCCAATTCGGCTCCACGCTGCGGTCGATCACCCAATCCGCACCGAGGGCCAGGGCATGCTCGGCCTTACGTGCATCCCCCGCCACCACCCACACGACGGCACCGGCGTAACGCGCCAGCTGGATGGCAGCCGTGTTGACACCTCCACCCGCCCCAATGATCAGCACCGTCTCGCCGGGCTGGAGATGACCCTTGGTAAACAGCATCCGCCACGCGGTCACGTACACCGTCGGTGCGGCCGCGGCCACGCGCATATCCACTCCATCGGGCACAGCCAGCAGGTTGCGCGCCGGCACGCACACATACTCGGCATAGTTGCCTGGTGCGTGCTCACCGATGATGCCAAATTGGTCGCAGTACGGGTGTTCGCCTGCCACGCAGTACGCACAGCGGCCGCACCACAGGCTGGGGTTGTAGGTGACACGCTGGCCCACCTGCCACCCGACCACCTGCGAACCGACGGCTGCAATCGTCCCCGCACCGTCGGCGCCGAGCACGAAGGGCATGGGCAGCTCCAGACCGGGCCAGCCGATGCGTACGAAGTTGTCCAGCCGGTTCAGGGCGGCGAACTCGACGTTGACGAGGACGTCGTCCGGGCCAATGTCGGGCACGGCAATGTCATCCCGGTACTGCAAGACTTCCGGCCCACCGTGGGCAAAAATGACGATGGCCTTCATAGGGCTACCGGACACCCAATTCGTTGCGGGCGATCACCATGCGCTGGATTTCGCTGGTGCCCTCGTAGATTTCGGTGATCTTGGCATCCCGGAAGTAGCGTTCCAGGGGCATCTCCTTGCTGTAGCCCATACCGCCATGGATTTGCACCGCCTGGTGCGTGACGAACATGGCAGTCTCGCTGGCAAAGAGCTTGGCCATGGCCGCCTCGAGGGTATAACGCCCACCGCTGGTTTTGCCGGCCATCTTGGCCAGGGCCGCGTTGTAGATCAACAGGCGGCTGGCCTCGATCCGTGTCTTCATGTCGGCGATTTTCCACTGGATACCCTGAAATTCGCCGATAGACCGCCCAAAGGCCTGGCGCTCGACCGCGTATTGTTTGCTGGCTGCATAGGCCGCCTCGGCCACG
Source organism: Anaerolineae bacterium (assembly GCA_041912075.1). GTDB lineage: Bacteria > Chloroflexota > Anaerolineae > SSC4 > Amarolineaceae > SSC4. Next base: position 1,858 of record JAYRNS010000208.1, on the reverse strand, counting down.
CCGAGGGCCTGGCTGGCAATACCAATGCGCCCGGCATCGAGCACGGTCATGGCAATCTTGAAGCCTTCGCCAGGCCGCCCCAGCACATTCTCAGCCGGGCACTCATAATCTTCGAAGATGATCTCACAGGTAGCACTGGCACGAATCCCCAGTTTGGGTTCGGTTTTACCACGCACGAACCCCGGCCGGCGCGTGTCGATCAGAAAAGCGGTAATGCCCTGGTGTTTCTTTTCGGGTTCGGTCATGGTAAAGAGGACGAGGTAGTCAGCCACGGGGCCGCTCGTGACCCACGATTTGCGCCCGTTGATGGTGTAGTAACTGCCGTCAGCGCTGCGCACGGCACGGCTGCGCATGCTGCCGGCGTCCGAACCAGACATGGGTTCGGTCAGCGAATAGGCGCCAACGGCCTGCCCACGGGCGACGGGTGCCAGAAACTGCTGCTTCTGCGCCTCGGTCCCAAACATGAGGATGCCGTGGCCGTACAGCGAATTGTTGACCGACATGATCGTGCTGGTGGCGACGTCGGCCTTGGCAATCTCTTCGATCGCCAGCACATACGCGATGGTATCGAGCCCCGGTCCGCCGTATTCTTCGGGCACCTCGATCCCCATGAAACCCATGGCACCCATCTTCTTGATGATATCGGCGGGGAACTCGCCGGTTTCGTCGTAATGAGCAGCCACTGGTACGATTTCGTTCTGAGCGAAATCGCGCGCAGCGTCGCGGATCATGCTCTGCTCGGCGTTGAGCATCAAATCCATGCAAACCCTCCTGGAATCATCGTATCAACACAGCCTGGCCGGCCCCTTTGCCATCAGGCCTGGCGGTTCAGCCCCCTTGCAACATCACGCTGACGAGCGTCCATGCCAGACCACAAGCCAGGAATCCTACCAACAAAACAGGTACGGCAACCGCGGTCAACACCAGGCTGGTCACGACGCCCCTGGTCTGGCGAGACAGCAGCAGCGCCAAACCAAATGCTATCACGAGGGTCAAGAGAATGGCGGCAATCTGTGCCGCGAGCTGGCTGGTGCGCAGCACGTTGTACAACAAGTAATAAACAACCGCCCCACCTACAAGCCCACTGGCTGCGCTGACCAGGGCAATTCCGATGCGTTTCAAACTGGTACTCCTACCAGACTGTAAGATAGATTCATTGTACACTAATCGCTGCAAATCAACAAGGCTACTCAGCATCCAGCAGCCGCAGAGCCGCCATGATGTGATCATAGGTGACGTCGAGGGCTTCTGGGATGACACGCGTGCCAGCGGTCACGGACATGTAATTTGTGTCGGCATTCCAGCGCGGTACGATATGCACATGGACGTGTTCGGCAATCCCCGCACCCGCCACTTTGCCCAGGTTGATGCCCAGGTTGAAACCATGCGGGCCGAGCGCATGCCGCAGCAGGGTCAGGCTCTTGTTGCACAACAGCATGATTTCCGTCAGGCCAGCCGAGTCCAGGTCTTCAATGCTCGCACAGTGCCGGTAAGGGGCGATCAGGAGATGACCATTGTTGTAGGGATACAGATTGAGCATCACATACGCATAGGCACCACGTATGACAATGAGTTCGTCACGATCGTTTGCACAGGCCGGTTTTTCACAGAAAACACAACCCGTGACCCGATCCTTGCTGCTCAAGATGTATGACATGCGCCATGGTGCCCACAAGATATCATTCACTTTATTCCCTGGTGGTCGTGTAAAAATCGATGAACCCGGGTTTGTGAAGCTGTGAGGGTGTCAAATAAAGTTTACCAGAAGCAGCGCGACGCGTCAATTCTTTTTTGGGGGTTGGGGATTAGGGGTTGGGGGCTGGGGGTTAGGGGGTTGGGGTTGGGGGTTGGGACCTGG
>JAYRNS010000207.1:0-4795 GCA_041912075.1 Anaerolineae bacterium | reverse complement strand
ATCCCCGGCCCTGGCATTCTACCCACACCAACACCGAGCCCCACGCCCAACACCACCCCGACGGTGCCACCGACACCCACGGTGACCCGATCACCAACACCGACTGCCACGCCGACGGCCACACCCACGCCGGCCGGCCCACTAGCCGAGGGTTTGTGGGAACGCCAGACCGTGGCCAGCCAGCCGCTCCTGGCGGTCGACTTTGTCGACAGCCAGCACGGCTGGGCCGGCGGTGGTCGCTGGTGGGTCCAAAACTGCCCCAACCCCGACTGCCCCGGCCTGCTGTTACGCACCACCGATGGCGGTGTCAGCTGGCAGCCGGCCGACACCAACGCGGCCGGCTTCATTCACGACGTCGATTTTGTCTCGCCCCAGGTGGGCTGGCTGGTCGGGCGTTTTGGCACCGTCCTGGCATCGAGTGATGGCGGCAGCTCGTGGTCGGTGCAACCCAAGACCTCACCGTACTGGCAGTTTCTCTACAGCGTCAAGATGCTCAACGAACTGGAGGGCTGGTTTGGCGGCTCGCAGGGCAAGATCTGGGGTACGACCGATTCGGGTGGTCTGTGGCAGGAGAACAACATCGGCACATCGACGGCCGTGTGGGATGTCGACGCCCGTGGCAGCCGGGTGTGGGTGATCAACGGGGGTCAAACGCTGGCGCGCAGCACCGATCAAGGGGTCAGCTGGCAGGTCAGCGGCCTGGCCTACGCCGATCGCATCAATGCCATCACATTTGTCGACGGCATGACCGGTTGGGCAGTTGGTTCAGGCGGCAGGATCATCCGCACGACCGACAGCGGCGTTTCGTGGACCATCCAAAATGCCCCCATCAGCGACGAGCTGATGACCGTCCACATGGTGGACAGCACAATCGGTTGGGCGGCCGGCACCAACGGGCGGATCGTTCATACGACCAACGGCGGCAGCAGCTGGCAGATCCAAACGGCCGCGATCACGGCCACCATCCGCAGCCTTTCGTTTGTCAACCCCAACGAAGGCTGGGCGGTAGCCGAGGATGGCAGCATCCTGCATTATGCACCGCTGGGCACAGGGGTAAGTACACCCACCGTCACGCCGACCGTCTCGACTACACCGGCTGCCACAGCGACGTCAACGCCGACGCGTACGCCAACACCAACGACCACCCCGACCCGCACCCCCACGGCAACGGCCACGCCGACGCGTACGCCTATGGCGACAGCCACCCCAACCCGTACCCCTACGGCAACAGCCACGCCGACGAGGACGCCAACCGCCACCGCTACCGCACCAGCAGCGCTGCCCACCGTACTCGTGCGTCAGGTCATGGCTTCAGCAGATGACACCTACGTCAAGCCGTCCACCGGTGCCAACTACGTGGCAGACATCCTGGTACGGCTGGGCGGACAGTACTTTGGCGGTCTGCGTTTCGCCAACCTGCCCATTCCCCAGGGATCGACGGTGGTCAGTGCCACGCTGGACGGGTTCACGTTGTGGTACCGCGGTTTGCCGCAGCTGCACTTCTATGCGGAGGCGGTCGATGATGCCACCAGTTTTGCGGAGGGCCAGGTAAGGGCTGACCTGCGCCCGCGCACCAACGCTGTGCGCAGCTGGCGACCGGCCAGCCTGAGTTATCCGGCGTGGACCACGATCGATGGTCTGGCGCCGGTAGTGCAAGAGGTGATCAACCGTCCCGGCTGGGCGTCGGGCCAGGCCCTGGCGCTGTTGGTGGAAAGTGATGCCGGCAACCTGGTCAACAACGACTACCTCGATTTTTATGCCGTCGACTACAACCCTTCACTGGCGCCGCGCCTGCGTATCAGCTACCTGCCGCCGCGCGCGTGCAGCCCCGTGACCCTCGATGATCTGGTCGCCGCGTCCGCCCAGTGGGGGTGGACGAGCGCCACGCCGGGATTCGATCCCCGGTTCGACCGCGACGGTGATGCGGACATCGACGTGGCCGACCTGACGCAGCTGGCGCAGGCGTGGAGTGAGAGGCGTTGCGTGTAGGGGTTTGGGGTTAGGGATTGGGGGGATTGAACAGATTACTTTCAACGCGGGTGGGACACGGTCCTACCCACGGGGAACGGACCCAACGAATTGGGGTGGCGATGTGCGATTCGTTGATTCGCTACCCCCATTCGTTGACGGCCGCGCTGAGCACAGATTACCTGGAGTCAGGCGCTCGTTATTCCAGGTCGGCCTCATCGGCGAAGAAAGGGTTGGTTTGTTTCTCGAAGCCGACCGTCGTGGCGGGCCCGTGACCGGGATAGACCTTGGTATCATCGGGCAGTGAGAAGATTTGGGTGCGGATGCTGTCGAGCAGCTGGCGCAGGTTGCCGCCGGGCAGGTCGGTGCGCCCGATCGAACCCCGGAAAAGGGCATCGCCGACAAACGCGCGCCGGCCCTGGTGATCGACGAAGGTGATACTACCCGGCGAATGCCCGGGTGTCCAGCGCATCTCCAGGGTCTGGTGACCAAAACGTACCAGATCGCCCGCCACCAGCCATTCATCGACGACCGGCGGTTCGCCGGGATCGTAGCCCAGCCAGGCCTGGACGGCCGCTCGCATGCGGGCCAGCACCGGTCGATCGCCTTCGTGGAGACAAAACGGCACGCGGGTGGCCGCCTGCACGGCGCGCACGGCCAGCAGATGGTCGAAGTGGGCGTGGGTATTGATGATCTTGACCGGCCGCAGATCGTGCTGCCGTACCAGGTCCAGGATCAGCGGCGCATCATCGCCGGGGTCGATGATGACTGCCTCGTGTGTTTGTTCGCAGCCCAACACGTAGCAGTTGACCTGCAGCATGCCAACTTCGATCGAATTGACAATCATAGTAGGTTCCTTCAGGCATCTGGCAATCTCAGTACAAATTTACTCAACCACGTCGTCGATGTCAAATAGAGCCGTCGTTGCGCGACTTGCATCTGACATCGACGACGGGTCGATGTCAAATAGAGCCGTCGTTGCGCGACTTGCATCTGACATCGACGACGGGTCGATGTCAAATGCGCGTGCTGGTTCGAACGGCAATTACCATCGACGACCGGTCGATGGCACACGCAGGTGTGTTTGACCAACCGGCCCAAAGCCGCTACAATGACGCTGCATCTGACGTACTGCGTCACGACGCCGTCTGCGGTTTGTTAGCAAGCTGCACAGTTCAGGGAGCATACACATGACATCAGCGATCAATGGCCCGGCCTGGAAGCCAAACAAGATCATCCGGCTCCACAACAATTCGGGCGAAAACATTCACCTGCACATGGACACCGGAACATTTCGCCTGGACGCGCACCGCAGCATGAAGTTCGTAGCCACGGTGCTCGATTACCCGCAAGTCAAGACCCTGGTCGACCAGGGTGTGCTGACCTGGGAAAAGCTGTAACCGTCGCGCACGGAGATCGCCATGCCCAAGCTCGTCCTGATCGATGGTTACTCGCAAGCCTTCCGCGCCTTTTACGGCTTGCCACCTACCTTTACCACCAGCAGCGGTGAGCTGACCAATGCCGTCTATGGCTTTGCGTCGATGCTGCTCAACGTAATTGCCGAGGAGAAGCCCGAATACATTGCGGTGGCCTTCGATGTGGGGCGGACCTTTCGCCACGACCAGTTTAGCGAATATAAAAGCACGCGCGCCAAGATGCCCGACGAGATGCGGGTGCAGATGCCGCGTATTCGCGAGCTGGTCGAGGCGCTCAACATACCGATGTTCGAAATCGAGGGCTACGAAGCAGACGACCTGATTGGTGCACTGGCACAGCAGGCGCAGACACAGGACGTGGACAGCGTGCTCGTGAGCGGTGACCGCGACCTGTTCCAGCTGATCACGCCCCGCATTCAGGTGCGCTACACCGCCGGCGGCCCGCGGCCCAAAACCACACTCTACAACGCCGACGCGGTGGTTGCCCGTTTTGGCGTGCAGCCCGCCCAACTTCCTGACTTCAAGGCTCTCACCGGCGACACCTCGGACAATATCCCGGGTGTGTCCGGTGTCGGCGACAAGACGGCAGCCGCCCTCATCACGACGTACGGAACGATCGAGAATCTGCTCGAACACACCAGCGAGCTCAAGCCGGCGCGGGTGCAGACGGCGATCGTCGCCCACGGCGACCAGATCCGGCTCAACAAACAGCTGGCCACCATCGTGACTGATCTGCCGGTAACGCTGGACCTGGAGCGCTGCCGTACGCGCGATTACGATCGCGGACGGGTGCTGGCCTTGTTTCGTGAGCTCGAGTTCAAGAGCCTGGTCGAACGGCTGCCAGCCGTCGAAACCGGCCAGGTCGAGCTGGCCGAGCCAGCCGCCGGTCCCCACATGCGCTACCGGCTGGCAGCTACGGAGGCCGATCTCGCCGCGGTGGTGGAACTGTGCCAGACCGCACCGTTGGTGGCGGTCGACGTCGAAGCCACCAGCACCGACCCCATGCAGGCCCGTCTGGTGGGGGTGGCGGTGGCCTGGGGTCCGGGAGAGGCCGCCTACGTGCCGGTGCAGATGACAGCCGATGCATCCATGAAACCTGCCGCACTGGCCGGTCTGTCGGGGCTGCCCTTGTTTGCTGAGATGCCAGCCAGCGGCGACGCGGCCGCAGTCCAACCGGGTCTGCCGCTTGCCACCGTCCAGCGTCTGCTCGGTCCGCTGCTTGCCAGCAGCACACCGCCCAAAGTGGCACACAACGCATCGTACGACCTGACCGTGCTGCACGAGGCCGGCCTGCCAGTCGATGGCCTGCAGTTCGACACATTTTTGGGGGAATGGTTGTGCAACCCGGGCAGCCACAGTTTGGGTCTTAAGGCGGTAGCCTTTACCCGGCT
>JAYRNS010000206.1:0-4982 GCA_041912075.1 Anaerolineae bacterium | reverse complement strand
GGTGTGTTTCAGGTGTTGGCCCAGTGGACGCTGCTCTGGTTTGGTGTCGATGCAGTCAGCGGGCTGGTGTATGGCATCGTCCTGTACGTGGTGGGCCCGTTGTCGATTATGATCGTCGGCGGGTTGTGCCTGGCCTGGGAAAGCTGGCAGCTGCGCCGCAGTTCGGTGCCGCCACGGACCGCAGACGTGACGCAGCGCGAGGTCGTGTTGTGATTTCGGTCGTGATTCCAGCCTATAACGCCGCCGAGACGCTGGGGTCTTGCCTGGATGCGCTGCTGGCGCAGGTGCCGGCCTGCCCGCAGCCGGTCGAGGTCATCGTGGTCGACGATGGTTCGTCGGATGGCACGGCCGCGGTGGCGCGCACCTGTGGGGTAACGGTCATCGAACAGGTGAACCAGGGTCCGGCCGCCGCACGTAATGCCGGTGTCCAACATGCGGCGGGCGAAATCGTGCTGTTTACCGACAGCGACTGCGTGCCGGCACCCGGCTGGCTGCAGGCTATGAGCGATGCCCTGGCCTGTCCCGAGGTGGTCGGCGCAAAAGGCGCCTACCTGACCCGTCAGCGGGCCCTGGTGGCGCGCTTTGTGCAGATCGAATACGAAGACCGTTACGACCGCATGCGGCGGACGCCAACGATCGATTTCATCGATACCTATTCGGCCGGCTACCGACGCGACGTGTTCCTGGAGAACCACGGGTTCGATACGATCTTCGCCACGGCATCGGTCGAGGACCAGGAGTTTTCGTTTCGGCTGGCGCAGAAGGGCTACCGGCTGGTGTTTGTCCCCGCCGCACGCGTCTTTCACCAGCACGACAAAACCCTGCGCGAATACTTCCGGCGCAAGTTCTACATTGGTTATTACAAAGCGCTGCTGACACGCTGGCTGCCCGAGCGCCTGGTCCGAGATTCGCACACGCCCCAGGTGCTCAAGGTACAGATGGTGCTGGTGACGCTGCTTGTAGCCGCCACGGTGCTGGCGCCGTTCTGGGGTGCAGCGCTCGACGCCGCACTGCTGCTGCTCCTGGCCTTTATCGCCAGCACGGTGCCGTTCACGCTCAAGGCGCTGGGCAAGGACACGATCGTTGGCCTGGTCGCACCGGTTTTGCTGCTGGTGCGTGCGGCGGCCCTGGCGGCTGGTTTTGTCGGTGGCCGCGTCCATTTCAGCGGTACACTGCCGGCGCAGCGACGCCCGGTACTCAGTGCCGGCCAGCGCGCCGCCAAACGGCTGCTCGATCTGGCCGGTGCCACGGTTGGTTTGCTGCTCAGCCTGCCGTTGATGATAGGTATTGCGCTGGCCATCCGCCTCGATTCGCCCGGACCCGTGTTCTTTACGCAGGAACGAGTCGGGGAAAATGGCCGGACGTTCCGCGTCATCAAGTTTCGTTCTATGGTCGTCGATGCGGAAGAACGCCGCAGCGAGGTGGTCGATCTGGATCAGCTGCCCGAACCAGCCTACAAGGTACCAAACGACCCGCGCGTGACGCCGGTCGGGCGCTGGCTGCGCCGCTACAGTCTCGATGAGCTGCCGCAGTTTGTCAACGTGCTGCGCGGCGACATGAGCCTGGTTGGGCCCAGGCCAGAAGAGGTCGCACTGGTTGCGCGCTACAACGACTGGCAGCGCCGCCGCCTGGCTGTCAAACCAGGTATGAGTGGACCCATGCAGGTCAACGGGCGCGGCCGGCTTAGTCTGGCGGAACGCGTGGCCCTGGAAGTCGACTATATCGAGCACTACTCCCTGCGGCGCGACGTGGCGATCCTGCTGCGTACGCTGCCCGCCGTGCTGCGCGGGGACGGAAGTTATTGATTTTAGATTGGCGATTTTGGATGTGCGATTTTGGTTCGGATGATGGAGATTGGATGATGGAAGCTGGAGGTTGGACGATGGAGGGGAATAACGTATGAAAACCGATTATTCACGAGCTAGGCGGATGGTGGCGGCTGGCCTGGTGGTGCTGGTGGTGGCGGCGGTCGTTGCGTTGACGGTGGCGCCGGCGGTGGGGCGCGCCCAGACGGTGCCGACGCGGACGCCCACACCGCCGGCGGACACGCCGACGCCGGTCGAGCCACCGCCCACCGACACACCGGTGCCAACCGATACCCCTGTGCCGCCGACCAGTACACCGCTACCAACGGCGACCAGTACGCGGGCACCCACCAGCGCACCGACGGCCACGGCGACCGCGTCGACCGTGCTGACACCGACGGTGGCACCGACGATCACCCAGGCGGCCATTACCCTTACGCTGACCGCCAATACGGTCATGGTCGTGCCAGGCCAGGTGGTGACGGTCACCACATCGGTCACGAACACGGGCGTGGCGGCGCTGGCCAACGTCGACGTGCGGCTGGAAGTGCCGCCCGAGCTCACCGTGCTGTCTACGCAGGTCGACCAGGGTCAGCTGGCAACCGGTGGTGCCACGGCGTGGCGCACCAGCTCCCTGGCGCCGGGTGACGGTGCCAGCTGGACCGTGACCGCTGCCGTTGGGGCCCGGGTTCCTGCAGGCACGGTGCTGGACGTGCGTGCCACCGCCGCGGGACAACGTGCGACGGTCAGTTTCGGGCTGCCGCCGGCGTTTTTGCCGCGCGTGGGACGGACGATTTTGGATTTTGGATTTTGGATTTTGGATTGATTTTGGATCGGCCGGGCGCGGCGCGGGTGGCGGTGCTGGCGGGTGGGTTGGCCCTGGGGGCATACCTGCTCACCCTGGCGCCAACCATCACCTGGCGGCATGGGGGGGCTGACAGCGGCGAACTGGCCGTGGCAGCGGCCACGCTGGGGGTACCGCACCCACCCGGTTATCCGACCTGGACGATGCTGGCCTGGCTGTTTCACTGGCTGCCGTTGGGCGAGCTGGCGCAGCGTATTGCGCTGCTGTCGGCTGTGAGTGGTGCGCTGGCGGTTGGCCTGGTGACCTGGCTGGCTCTGCGCTCGATGTGTGAAGATGGACCCGCGGCACCGGTCGTTGCCCTGGCTGCTGGCCTCACCCTGGCCTTCGGTCCCGTTCTCTGGTCGCAGGCGATCCTGGTCGAGGTGTACGCACTGCACACCCTCTTCGTGGTGGTTCTGCTGGCTTTGAGCCTGTGGCCGGTGTCCAACGCCACAAGTATGCAGCACCGCGCCTGTGGGATGGCATTCCTGTTGGGTCTAGGCTTGGGCAATCACCTCACGCTGCTGCTCCTCGCACCGCTGCTGCTGCTGGTTCTGCCCCGTCCGCTGACAGGTCGCCACCTTGCCGCCATGCTGTTGTGTCTCCTGGCCGGGCTGGCGGTTTTTCTGTATCTACCGCTGGCCGCGCTGCGCCAGCCGCCGGTTGTCTGGGGTGATCCGACGACGGCCAGGGGGTTTGTCTGGCTGGTCACTGGTCAGCTGTATCGAGGGGCCCTGTTCGGTCTCACCTGGCCGGATCTGCCGGCACGGCTGGTGAGCTGGGTGCAGCTGATGGCACAGCAGTTTACCTGGCCGGGGCTTCTGCTGGTGGCCGCGGGTGGTTGGCACGTGACCCGCCGGTCGCGACGAACCGGGTTGATCCTGCTGTGGGTGTTCGCGGCAACGACTGTGTTTGCACTCACCTACGCCACGATCGACTGGTTCGTGTACCTGCTCCCGGGCTGTGTGGTGATGACACTGTGGTTGGCGCGGGGGATGCAGGTTGTGGTAAACTGGGTGGTCGGGCGCTGGCCCGGGCGGCCACAGGTCAGCTGGCTTGTGTTACTGCTGCCGCTGGGTCTTCTGGTGAGCCAGGTACCCGCGGTCAATTTGCGCGGGGATGTCACGGCCCGCGACTATGCGCTGCAAGCATTGGCCGCCGCTGCGCCAGATGCCCTTATCGTCAGCAGCGGCGACGAGCATACTTTTGCGTTGTGGTACGCCCGATTTGGGTTGGGGGTTCGACCCGACGTGACCATCGTCGAACGCACGCTGTGGAGTTTCGACTGGTACCGCCATCACCTGGCGGGCAGCCCCACCGCCCTGCCGGCCGCGGCGGGTCCCGACATCGAGACGTTGATCGAAACCCAGTGGCCGCAGCGGCCGGTATACGTGACGGATCCAGAGGAAGACCTGGCGCTGCGTTACGCGCTGGCACCCGCCGGACCGCTGTGGCAAATTACAGGACATTGAGATGACAGATCAACCGCATGCGCCCGCTCGAGGCCGGCGCAGATGGGGATGTGCAGCCGTTGGGGTGGTGGCCCTGCTGCTCCTGGCCTGGCTGGCCTGGACCGGTTGGCAAACCTACACCCGCGTCCAGCGTTTGCAGACCAACCTGGGCGCGCTGCAGGCGCTGGCCGACCCCACCACGCTGATGGATTTGCAGCCGCAGGACCTGGTTGGGCTGCGCACCCAGGTTGCGGCGCTGGACGACGACGTGCAAGCCCTGGCGCGCACGGCCCGCCCGTTGCTGTTCGTGACACCGGCCCTGGGCTGGCTGCCCAAAGTAGGACCAGAAGCGGCGCAGGCGGCACCACTGTTGGACATGGCCACGCAAACGAGCGGCGCGGCCCGCCTGGCGCTGGACGCCCTGGCACCCGTATTGGCCGCCTGGCAGGACGAATCGACCGGCCAGGGTTTGCTGCCGCGGGTCGTGCCAGCCCTGGCGGAGGCGGCACCCGCGTTTCAGCAAGTGGCGGAAAAGCTGGCCGCAGCGCAGACCGCGCGGGCCCAACTCGATCCAGCCCAACTGTCGCAGCGCAGCCAGTCGTGGATTGCCCAATTCGACCGCGCCCTACCGCTGCTGCAAACGGTAACGCAGGGGGTGCAGGTGGCACCGGCGCTACTGGGCGCAGAGGGAGCACGCAGTTACCTGCTGCTGGCGCAGAACAACGACGAGCTGCGCGGTACCGGCGGCTTCATCAGCGGGGTGGGGCTGCTCAAGTTCGACCGGGGACGGATGGATGCTGCCTTGCAGGATTCGTACGCGGTCGATGACTGGACCAACCCGCACCCCGATGCACCTGAACCGCTGCTGAAATACATGAAGGC
>JAYRNS010000205.1:0-4572 GCA_041912075.1 Anaerolineae bacterium | reverse complement strand
CCAGGATGAAGATGACGTGCGGCGGCGGCTCCTCCAGCGTCTTCAACAAGGCGTTGAAAGAGGAGGTCGACAGCATGTGAACTTCGTCTATAATGTAGATGCGAAACCGGGAATCGGTCGGGCGAAAGTTGATGCGGTCGATGACCGTCTCACGCATGGCGTCGACGCCGGTGTGGGGCGCGGCGGCGATCTCGACCGGGTCTAGCAGGCGGTCCGCATTGTTGGCGCGACAGATGGCGCAACGATTACACGGCCGCTCTGCTTCCGGCGCTTCGCAGTTCACCGCCTTGGCCAGGATGCGTGCGGTGCTCGTTTTGCCCGTGCCCCGCGGGCCGGTGAACAGGTAGGCGTGGGCTACGCGCCCATCACGCAGGGCATTACGCAGGGTGCGTATGATGTGTGCCTGCCCCACGACTTCGTCGAAGTTTTGCGAGCGCCATTTGCGGTAGAGGGCTTGCGAGGGCATTATGTCTCCTGGTCTCTGTCCAGCCGTCCGTCGAATTCAGGCAGAAGTGTAACACTGTTGACGTGCTTTGGCAAGGAGGGGGCAGGAGTAGGGAGTAGGGAGTAAGGAGTAGGGAGTAGGTGACCCGTCGATCGTTCGCCTCCAGACGGAAACACGCCTCTGCCTGACAGCGCGTGCGCAAATGACGGACCTGATGTATAATCGTTGTGGATCATGACCAGGAAGGTGACGACGATGTCTCACACCCGAACGATTCGATCGCCGCGCGGCAGTCAGCTGAGCTGCAAAAACTGGCTGCTCGAAGCACCCTTTCGCATGCTGCAGAACAACCTCGACCCGGAAGTGGCCGAGGACCCTGGCCAGTTGATCGTCTACGGCGGCCGGGGTAAGGCGGCGCGCAATTGGGACTGCTTTGCGTCTATTCTGCACACCTTGCAGACCATGGAGCCAGACGAAACCCTGCTCGTACAGAGTGGCAAACCGGTGGCGGTGTTTGCCAGCCACGAAGATGCCCCGCGTGTCCTGCTCGCCAACTCTAACATCGTGCCGGCCTGGGCGACGCAGGCCAATTTCGACCGCTGGGAGGCGGCTGGCCTGATCATGTACGGCCAGATGACGGCCGGCTCGTGGATTTACATCGGCACGCAGGGCATCCTGCAAGGTACCTACGAGACGCTCGGCGCCGCCGCGCGCCAGCACTTTGGCGGCTCGCTCAAGGGCCGCTTCGTGCTGACCGCCGGCCTGGGTGGGATGGGTGGTGCCCAGCCGTTGGCGGTCACTATGAACGAAGGTGTAGCGCTGGTCGTCGAGATCGACCCGGCGCGGGCACAGCGGCGCCTGGAAACCCGCTACCTGGACGAAGTGGTGGACGACCTGGAAGAAGCCATGACCCGCGTCGAAGATGCGGTCAGGCGCCAGATACCGCGGTCGATCGGCCTGATCGGCAATGCCGCCGCCGTGCTGCCCGAACTGGCCGCACGCGGTATCACCCCGGACATCGTGACCGACCAGACGCCGGCCCATGATCCGTTGATGTACGTGCCGCACGGGCTCACCCTGGAACAGGCGGCAACGCTGCGCGCAGCCGATCCGCAGGCGTATACTGCCCGCTCCATGGCGTCGATGGCACGCCACGTCGAGGCTATGCTGGCCATGCAGAAGGCCGGTGCCATCGTGTTCGATTATGGCAACAACCTGCGCCAGCGTGCGTTCGACACCGGCGTGTCGCAGGCGTTCGACTATCCCGGTTTTGTGCCAGCCTACATACGACCTCTCTTCTGTGAAGGGCAGGGCCCATTCCGCTGGGTAGCCTTGAGCGGCGACCCCGCCGACATCTACCGTACCGACGAGGCCATTCTCGAGCTGTTTCCGGACAACGAACACCTGGCGCGTTGGATTCGCCTGGCCCAGGCGCAGGTCGCGTTCCAGGGGCTGCCGGCGCGCATCTGCTGGCTGGGTTACGGTGAACGGGCGCGGGCTGGTCTGGCCTTCAACGAGCTGGTGGCGCGCGGCGAGGTTAGCGCACCGATTGTCATCGGGCGCGATCACCTGGACTGCGGGTCGGTCGCTTCGCCCAACCGTGAAACCGAAGGCATGCGCGATGGCTCCGACGCCATTTCCGATTGGGCGATTCTCAATGCGCTGGTCAACACCGCCGGCGGGGCCACCTGGGTCAGTTTCCACCACGGCGGTGGCGTGGGTATCGGCTACAGCCAGCATGCCGGCCAGGTCATCGTCGCCGACGGCACAGCGGCCGCCGCCCGTCGTTTGCAGCGTGTGCTGACGACCGACCCCGGGATGGGCATTGTCCGTCACGCCGACGCCGGCTATCCAGAGGCCATCGCGGCCGCCCAGCGCCACGGCATCAAGCTGCCAATGGTAGCAGGTGTTTGACAGGCTTGCGGGTGCATGTTACACTCGTTTGACCGCAATATTCTACATTTCCTGGCCTGATCTTTGACCAAAGAGGAAGGAGCGACATCATGACGGATGACACAAACCTGCCCGCGGAACCGGGTAGTATCGAGGATTTGCCCGGCGCATCCGCGTTGTCAGATGCGGTGGAAGAAGGAACCGAGCTGGTCGAGCATGGCGCCACCGAAATCGGCGACGTGGCGGGCGATCTGGTCACCGAAGTGCCGGCTGCTGCAGCCGCGACGGCGGACGCAATCGGCGGCGCGGACGACGCCGGTGAAGCCATCGTGAGCGAAACCGCCAGCCAGGCCGTGGACACGGCGGCGGATGTGACGTCAGGCGCTGGCGAACCGCTCAGTAGCATTGTGGGAGCGACGGAAGAAGCATCCAGCGAGATGGTCGCCGCGGCGGATGAAACAGTGGCAGGTGCGACCGTGATGACTGAACAAGCTGTTACCGGCGCGGTCGCGGCCGGTGGTGAGGCGGTCAGCGACACGGCCGCGGCGGTGGGTGAGGTCACGACAGCGGCGGCCGCCGAAACGACCGAGGCAGTCTCGGCGGCAGTTAGCGACACGGGCGCAGCCGTCTCCGAAACGGGTGCCGAAGCGGCGGCGGCCGCCGCGGTGGCCATGGCCTCGGTCGAAAAGGCGCTGCCCGCCGTACCCGAAATGGGTGCCGGTTCGCAGCTCCCGCCGCCACCGCTGCCGCTGCAGGCCACACCGTACACCGAGCCGCGCAAGAAACGTAACAACTGGCAGTGGGCGTTGATTGCCGTCGTGGTGCTGGTGCTGCTCTGCTGCTGCTGCATCCTGTTTGGCTCGGTCTATTTTGTCAACAGCCTGGCCAACGCGGCCAATTTCTAGCGATCCTCTGATGCACGTCGATCTGATCGTTCGCCACGCCGCACAGCTGCTGACGATCGCCGGGACCGGTCCGCGCCGTGGGCCGGCGCTGGCTGACGTGGGTCTTATCGCCGACGGCGCCGTGGCCATCCAGAACGAAACCATCGTGGCGGTTGGCACAACGGCCGACATCACCGCACAGTACCAGGCAGCGGCGTCGCTGGATGCCAGCGGACGCGTCGTGCTGCCCGGGTTCGTCGACCCCCACACGCACGCCGTTTGGGCCGGTGACCGCGCCCACGAGTTCGAGCAGCGCATCGCCGGCGCCACCTACATGGAGATCATGCGCGCCGGCGGTGGTATCGCCAGTACGGTGCGGGCCACACGCGCCGCCTCGCTCGACCAGCTGGTTGCTGAGACCCGCCCCCGCCTGGACCGCATGCTGGCCTATGGCACGACCAGCGCCGAAGTCAAGACCGGCTACGGGCTCAACCTGGACGACGAACTCAAGCTGCTCGACGCCATCCGCCTGCTCGACGAAGACCATGCGATCGACCTGGTGCCGACCTACCTGGGTGCGCACGCCATTCCGCCCGAGTATGCCGGTCACCCTGATGATTACGTCGATTTTATGGTGCGTGAGGTGATTCCGGAGATCGGCGCGCTGCACTACGGCGTCGTCCAGCACCTGCCTGACGGAGGCGAGCGCACGGCCTACGTACCGGCCGCTCGATTCTGCGACGTCTTCTGTGAAGACGGCGTGTTCGACGTGGCGCAGAGTGAGCGGATCTTGATGGCCGCCAGCGACGCAGGTCTGGCGCTCAAGCTGCACGTCGACGAATTTGCGCCCCTGGGTGGCACACCGTTGGGGGTGCGTCTGGGGGCGGCGTCGGTCGATCACCTGGTGTGCACGCCGCCGGAACATCTGGCGCTGCTGGCAGCCTCGCCGACGATTGGCGTGGCGCTGCCCGGCACACCCTTTGGCCTGGGCAAGCCGCATTACACACCGGCACGCCAGTTGATCGACCAGGGCGGTGCGCTCGCCCTGGCCACCGATCTCAACCCGGGCACCTGCTGGTGCGAGTCGATGCAGTTCATCATCGCCCTCGCCTGCCGTGCCATGCAGCTGACGCCGGCCGAGGCGATTTGTGCCGCCACGTTGAACAGTGCCTGTGCCATCGGTTTGGGTGATGTCACCGGCAGTCTGCAGCCGGGTAAACAGGCCGATGTGCTCGTGCTCGACGTGGACGACTACCGGCATCTGGGTTACCGTTTTGGGACCAACCTGGTAGGCACGGTGATCAAAAAGGGGCAGGTGCTGGACCTGTAGCGGTCAGACCGGCAGTGGAT
>JAYRNS010000204.1:0-5583 GCA_041912075.1 Anaerolineae bacterium | reverse complement strand
TATTGTATCATCAGTCGGGCTATGATGCAACCACATAGCTCCACCGGTCGAACCCGACCGGTGTGACCATTGTAGCATACCTGCCGCCGCTGGACAACAAAGTACATCGCGGCTAGATTTCTTAAGACGATTGTAAACCTTCCCTGCCGTCTATCTATTGACAGTGTAGTTCGGCGCGACTATAATTCGTGTGCCGCGTCTGGCGGTATGATCGAATCTGCACCGCCATCACTACCTGACCACAGTGATCTCTCCCATTCGACCGCACCGTACCAATATGGATTACGTGAAGGGCGTTTAGGTGAGTTGCGCGCGGACCCAACGTGCGCCGGGGATAATTTACCCTTGACCGGCACGAAAGGAGGTGCAACGGCGGCAACAGCAACTTGGTCCAAGTCACACCGCGTCAATCAAAGAAATTTCGACACGAACAGCGAAAGGAGCTGAAGTAATGTCTTACCGTTTGCACAAACTCGTGGCACTGTCCCTCGTGATCGTGCTCCTGGCGGTCATGGTGCCCGCCGTTGGTGCCAGCGCCCCGGCCGCCCCCAGCGGCCCCAGCGCCACGGCCCTGCTGCGCGCCCTGGCACGCGCGGACGCACCCGCGATTTCGCCTAACTTGCAGGTGGTCGCAGCGGGACTCGATAATCCTCGACATCTTACCTTTGGGCCTGACGGTGCCATGTATGTCACCGAAGCCGGTGTCGGCGGTCCAGGCCCGGACTACTGCGCCATAGGCCCCGAAGGCAACGTGTGTTACGGCACCACCGGTGCGGTGACCAAGGTCGCCAATGGTGTCCAATCACGTATTGCGACCGGCATGGCGTCGCTGGCCGACCCGCTTTCGGGTGGTTTTGCGATTGGCCCGGTCGGTGTGACGGTCGATGCCAATAACAATGTCTATGCCCTGGTTGGGCTGGGAGCGGACCCCAATCTGCGTGATCCCAACGGCCCATTTGGTCCGGGTGGTGTGAACCTGGGTCAGCTGACGGCCCTGCCTGGCAACGGCAGCTGGTCCAACATCGTCGACGTGTCGGCCTACGAAATCACGGCCAACCCTGACGGCGGTGCGATTGACAGCAACCCCTATTCGGTCATGGCCTCAGGTGACGGGTTCGTGGTGGCTGACGCCGGCGGCAACGATCTGCTGAGCGTGTCGTCGGGTGGCGCCATTTCAACGATTGCCGTCTTCCCGGATCGCCTGGTCGAGTTCCCGCCGTTCAGCGGCAACTATATTCCCATGCAGGCTGTGCCCACATCCGTCACGATGGGCCACGATGGCAATTACCTGGTGGGCCAGCTGACGGGCTTTCCCTTCCCCGTGGGTGGTGCCAACGTCTACAGCGTGACTGCGGGCATCGACCCTGCAGTGTATGCGGATGGTTTCACCAACATCGTTGACGTGGCGCACAGTATGGACGGCAGCACTTATGTGCTGGAAATGGCCCATGGTGGTTTGTTAGCCGCCAACCCGGCTGATCCCGCCAGCGTTGCCGGCGCGGTGTATCGCGTGGCCGCCGATGGCACCAAGACGATGGTTGCCAGCGATGGCCTGGTGCTGCCGGGTGGCATAGCCGTCGGGCCGGATGGTGCGCTGTACGTATCCAACTTCAGCGTCTTTGCTGGCATTGGCCACGTCGTACGCCTGCCGATGGCTAACATGATCATGGCTGATCCCGACACGGTCATTGCCGGTGGCATGGTGACGATCAATGCGCATGCCGAGAACCTCACCAACCAGGCGATGAATGTCCTGCACATCGTGCCGTTGGACACCAACCTGATGGCCTACGTCGATGGCAGCGCCACCAACGGGGCATTCCCCATTGGCGTGCTCGGCCCAGAGGCGGCGCAGGTTCTGAAGACCGGCGGGATCGATGCCCTCAAAGCGACGGCCACCACCGAAAGCGGTGTCGTCGCCGTGGCGTGGCAGGGAACGCAGGCTGCTGGTCAGTCCGCAGACTTCAGCTTCCAGGCCACCATGCTGCCCGGTGCAGCCGGCAGCGGTGCGCACGTTGCACTTGACACCTACGAAGGCGGTCAAGCGGTTGCTACGGCCAGCACCAACATCAGTGTGCCGGCGCTCAACCCCTACGAAGTGACGCTGCAGGATGGGCTCAACGGCTACAGCGGCACGAGCGATGCTACGATCAATGCCTGGGTGCCGAACGGCAACTACGGCCCGGCCATGGATGTCTACGTCCGCCAGCCCAACGTCAAGAGCCTGTTGGTCCAGTTCGATCTGAGTGCCATCACCAACCTGGCCCAGGTTTCCGATGCGCAGCTCGGTATCTACGTGCCCTACAGCAACCGTCCGGTAGACGTCAACGCTTACGAGGTCTATAAGGCGTGGTCGGAAATGGAGACGACCTGGAACGCGGCCAGCGCCGATTCGATGTGGGAAGCACCCGGCGCCAGCGGTGCCAGTGACCGTGCCAGCATGCCGACCGATTCGATGACCGCGGTGGGTGGTGGTCAATGGCTGTGGTTCGACGTATCCGATCTGGCACAGTCCTGGATCGCGAACCCAGACATGAACCACGGTGTGATCCTCGTCGGTATGGGTGGGGTCAACGGTGAGATGCAGGCCATCGCGTCTGACTTTACGGTGTCGTTCGTGCGCCCGCAGCTGCGCCTGAACTACATGGCGCCGTAACCAGCGGGACGGTGTGCGCCGTACCGCATAACGGCCGCAGTCGCTAGAAATAACCGGGGCTGGTGGAACACCCACCAGCCCCGATCTTTTTTGCTCCAGTTGGATCACCGTGCCCTTGGAGCCTATCCGAATAACTGCCCTCAGGCGTCTTATCGAGGCGAATATCAGGTCATTCGGATAGGCTCTTAGGTGACGCGCACCAGCTGCCAGGCGACGGGTCGATCGTTCAGAAGAGCCGCGAGAGAAGGGACTGCAGCACACTCAACAGCAGCAGCACGACAATTGGTGAAAAATCCAACCCGCCCACCGGTGGAATCAGACGCCGCGCCGGCTCCAGGATCGGATCCGTGATCGACCGGATGATCTGCACGATGGGATTGTCAGGATTCAGGTTGGGAATCCAACTCATCAAGATGCGTATCAGGATGGCGATCTCGAGGGCCAGAAAGAGCAGGTTGAGAAACTGTTGGACAAAACTCATCGATCGCTGATCTCCCCGAGCAGTTTCGATTTCTGGTATGCGGCGTACACCGCTTTCGAGATGACCGTGCGCAGACCGCCCTTTTCCAGCTGGTAGAGCGCTTCCGCCGATGTCCCGCCGGGAGAGGTGACCATGTTGCGCAGCGTCGCCGGGTGTCGTGCACTGGTTCGCGCAATCGCCAGTGATCCTTCGAGGGTTTGCAGCACCAGTTGTTCGGCAATGCGCCGCGAAAAACCGAGGTGTACCCCGGCGTCGATCAGTGCTTCGATAAAGAGGAAGACGTACGCTGGCCCGGTGCCGCTGAGTGCCGTGGCCATGTCGAGATAACTCTCCTCCTCGACCCAAATGGCCTCACCCAACGCCAACAGCATCTGCTCGGCCTGCTGGCGCTGGGTTTCGCTGGTATCGGTTGTTGCGGTCCACACGGTCATACCCTTGCCCAGCTGGGCGGGGGTGTTGGGCATGGCGCGGACGATAGCTTTGTGCTGGTCAAGATCACGGGCAATCGTGCGGATGCGTGTCCCGGCAACAATCGACAGCACCAACGCGTCACCGGCGACGTGACCCTGAATTTCGTGCAGCACCTTTGGCAGCATCTGCGGCTTGACACCCAACACGACGATCTGTCCGGCGGCGGCTGCATTCTTGTTGTCAACCGTACTGTGAATGCCGTACCGTTCGGTCAGGGCGTAACCCCGTTCGGCGCGCGGCCCCGCTGCCACGATCTGGTCTGGCGTCATAAGCCGGCGATCCAGAATGCCCTTGATCATCGCCTCGGCCATGACGCCAGAGCCGATGAACGATGCGGTCATGTTTTCAAACATAGGATTTATCTCTCGCCAAATATCGCCCGGCCAATCCGGACCAGGGTCGCGCCTTCTTCGATCGCGACTTCGAAATCATCGGTCATACCCATCGACAGGTGTTCCCAGCCGAGAGCGGGGAACTGCGCACGCAGCTGATCCCGCAGACCGCACAGTTGGTGAAAAACGGGTCGTGCCAGCTCTGGTTCACGCACGATGGGTGCGATCGTCATCAAACCGGCCGGCGACAGCGCTGACAGGCCGGCAATCTCGGCGACAGCCACTTCCACGCCGCCCCAGGCAAATCCATATTTGCTCGCTTCACCGGCCGCATTAACCTCCAGCAGTATCGGCACCACACGTCCCTGGCGACTGGCGACCTGAGCCAGTTTGCCGGCAATTTTCACCCGGTCGACCGAATGTATCAAGGCAAACGGCCCCACGGCACTAGCGGCCTTGCGGCTCTGTAGGTGGCCCACCAGGTGCCAACGAACAGCATCCGCGGCACCTCTCTGGTCAGCCAGCCAACGGTTGACACTCGTAATTTTGGGCAGCGCTTCCTCAAGGTAACTCTCACCAAAAGCACGCACGCCCAGCTGATAAGCCGCCTGCACCGCAGCGGCGGGCTGACCTTTGCTAACGGCAACCAGGGTGATGTCCAGCGGATCTCGCCCGGCCCGCACCGCCGCGGCTTGCATGCGGCTGCGAACCTTGGCCAGATTGTCGGCCAGCTGCACCGGATCGATCATGTTTGACCCGTCCCGTCCTGCAGGGTGAGCAGGGTCGCAAAATGACCGCAGCGCCCGTGCTCGGCCCGATGGGAAAAGAACCAATCACGGTGGCAGGCGGTGCACACGCCAGCCAGCTCGATCGTACGCACGCCGCAGGCCTGCAGCTGTTGCACATTGGCGGCCCACAAGTCGAAATGCTGCTGGCCGTCTATCTGAGAGAGCAGTGACTGCGGCTGTGGCAGCTGAGCCTGGACCGCGGTGATCACTTCCTCACCGACGGCATAACAACAAGGACCAATCGCCGGCCCGATGGAGGCCACCAGATCAGCCGGGTGCGTACCAAACCGCTGCTGCATCGCCCTCACCGTGACGGCGGCGATACCGGCTACTGTGCCGCGCCAGCCAGCATGGCACAGGCCAATGGCGTGGTGTGGCGGATCGTAGAGCAGCACCGGTGTACAATCGGCAAAACGCAGCATGAGCGCCACCCCGGGCGTGTTGCTGATCAACGCATCACACTGCGCCTGCTGCTGCCCACGCTCGGCGTTTGTCACCTGGACCACGCGCGTGCCGTGAACCTGGTAGGCTGTGACGACCGAATCTGGATCAACCTGTAGGGCACGGCAAAACCGCCGCTGGTTTTCCGCCACGTGAGCCGGATCATCACCTTTGGTGTGACTCAGATTGAGTGTTGCCCACGGCGGTTGGCTGACGCCACCGCGTCGCGTCGAAATTCCGTGAACCACCGTTGGGTATTCGCTCAAGTTGTGGAATCGAAACAGTGGCAAGTCACCCACCGTCACAATTGGCACAGACCATTCTCCCTCAGGGCGCCGCACCCCCGTTCGGTGCTGCGGTAATTCGTTCCCCGCGCGGCCGTCAACGAATTGGGCAGCGAATCAACGAATCGCC
>JAYRNS010000203.1:0-2865 GCA_041912075.1 Anaerolineae bacterium | reverse complement strand
GCTGACGTCACCAGCACGAGGTCGGCGCGGCGCAGGATCGTTTCTTCCACCGCCTGAACCGCGGCCGGCCGGTTGGCCGATTCGTCGTCTTGAAACTCCAGCTCATAGGCCGCGTATTCGTCCACGGCGTGGTAGATCAGAAGCCGCTCGTCGAGCTGCCCCATCACGTCGGCCTGATCGGGACGAAAAAGCCAAACGATCGGAGCTTGCCTGGTTTTTGCAGCATAAGAACCACTGACACCGATCTGCTGCACAGCCCAGCGCAGCAAACGCTGGCGCCCCCAGGCCGTCGCCTGGCGCAGCGGCGCTCGCCCGCTCAACGGCAGCCACAGGGGCGTGCGCAGCACATACAGCTGGTCACGCACACGCTGTGGCCGCGACAGGGTCAAGGGAAACGGTGCGCTATGCCGCGTTTGCAGCGCACGCTGCACGTGGCTCAGATAAGGCCGCGGCTCGACCCACAGCACCCGATTGGTTCGTGCCAGCCGTGTCATCAGCTGATGACGGTTGCGCCACAGACTGTCCCAGGGTTCGGGTGCAAAACAGACGATTGTTTCACCGGTGAGCGAGACAAGCGCGGTCATTGCACTGGCGATACCTCTCCGGTCGCCACATTCAGCCACCAGTTTTGACCTGCGGCATCACGCAGCTGCGCGCGCGCCGGGTCGGTCCAGGAAACCGTGTCCGGGCGGCGCGCCTCGCGGTCTACCAGGATCGTTTGCAGGACCGGTGCCAGGTCGACGCGTACGATCGACTGTGTCCACTGCCCTTCCAGGCACGGGTTGAAGGCGACGGTGACGAGCACACTCTGCCCATCGGGTGACCAGGTGATGTTGCCCGCCTGGGCGGCATCGCCCTCGGTGGCCAGCGGCACGCGTACGCTGTCACCGCCGGCCAGTGGCTGCACGACCAGCTCTGGGCCGGCGCCCCAGCCGACGTACGCCAGCTGCGTCTCATCGGGCGAGAGGGCCAGACTGGACCCCACCGGCGGCACCAGCTGTGTCACCGCACCGGCAGCGAGATCGGCGCGCAGCAGGTCAGAGCCGTTGACGAACAGGGCACAGCCATCCGGCACGGGTTGGTTGGTCACGTAGAGACGCTGGCCATCGGCCGACCAGGTGAATGGCACAGGAATCGTGTATCCGAGACCATAGTTCGACACCTGGTCGACCACGGGCCAGGTGAC
This sequence comes from Anaerolineae bacterium, assembly GCA_041912075.1. Lineage (GTDB taxonomy): Bacteria > Chloroflexota > Anaerolineae > SSC4 > Amarolineaceae > SSC4. Next base: position 1,679 of record JAYRNS010000203.1, on the reverse strand, counting down.
CTGGCCATCACGGCTGCGCACCGTCAAGCTGGTATGGTACTTCTCCTGCTCACCTTCCAGGTACGGGCCGCGCATGCTGCCTTCGGCGATCCATTGACCGTCCGGGGAAGTCGACTGCCACGTCTTGGTGACAGCTGCATCGACCGTTGCCGGCGGTGTGACACCGGTTGCCGGCGGCGTGGCGGTCGCGCCGATGAAGGGAGCAGTGGCGGCGGGCGTGGCCCCAGGTGATGCAACGCAGCCGACCGCCGCCAACAGGATGACCAACGCACCCGCAGCGAGCGAGACCGTGTGTGTCCAGCGAGGATGTGTGGATGGACGATGCATGGTGATATCCCCTCTTTGTTCGGTGATATAGTCGTAAAGGTTCATTCGTCACGAACCGATCGGTAGGCGGCCAGGTGTTGGGCAGCCAGCATTTTCCAGTCCAGTGTCTGGGCAAAAGCGAGACAGGCGGTGCGCGCCGCCGTCCGATCCAGCTGTGCGGCCGCCAGCAGGGCGCTGACCAAACCCTGTGGATCATCGGCTGCGTAGAGCACCCCACGTCCGCCGGCGGCCAGGGGAGGAAACGGCTCGAAATCCGGAGCAACGATGGGACAGCCAAATGACAGGGCCAGAATCGCCGCACCCGAGGTCGTGGCCTGGCGGTAGGGCAGCACGCAGACATCGCTGGCCTGGAAGAAATACTGCAAGGCATCGTCTTGCACGTGCTGCAGGTGCAGGCGTATGCGCGGGTCATCGCCGGCACACGCCTGTATCTCCGTCGCGTAGGCCGGCACATGCGGATGACCGGCGATGAGCAAGCGGGCGTGCGGCTGGTCCAACGCTTGAAAAGCATCGATCAGGGTTTCGATACCTTTGTAGGGACGGAGTCCGCCCAGCGCCAGATAGACCAGGTTATCGTCACCCAGCGCCAGTCGTTGGCGGGCAGCGGACCGCGTACAGGTGTTGGGGTAGGCACCCGTATAGCTGCCGTGCGGCACGACGTACACGCCGTGCCGGCGGCCGTACTGGCGTTCCACTTCGGCGGCCGTGGCTGTGTCGTGCACGTGCACGAGATCGACCCAATCGATGAAACTCGCGCTGCTGCGTGGGTTCAACCCGGCCTGGTCCAATTCGTGCGGCGCCAGGTTGTGCACGGTGTAGACGACGGTGATGCCCAGCTGGCGGGCGAGGGTCAGCGTGGTCAGGAGCCAACGCCGGCGCAGGGCGTAACGCCCGGGTCCCGCCGCCGCGGTCAGCAGTTCCAGCCAGTGCAGGTGCACGACGTCCACTCCCTGGCGGCGTGCACGCCACAGCGTTCGCAAGCCAAATTCCGGCACGCTGGCGGCTGACACACCGTTTTGTTCCAGGCCGCCGGCCAGGAGTGAGACGTACGGGTTCAGACGGACGCGTGAGACGAGCAGGATACGCATGTCAACGGCATGGGCGCCTTGAGCTCAAGCTCAGGCTGAGAGCTGAAGTCCGCTGAAGCGGACTATGATGTTCATCAGACATTGCGCATTTGCAGACGATTCTGCAGCATGGTCCGGCCCATGGCCAGTCCTTGTTGTGTTACCCGGCGCACGTCGCGGTCGAAGATCAACACCAGCACCAGGTAGGCGCTCGTACCCATCACCCCGACCACGGCGAGGGAGATCCAGGACGCCTGGGGGAAGAGAATCTGGTCGAGCGCATAG
>JAYRNS010000202.1:0-3055 GCA_041912075.1 Anaerolineae bacterium | reverse complement strand
CGTGAAGACGTGAGGCGTGAAGACGTGAGAGCTTGAGAGGGCGCGAGGTTTTATGGATCGAGAGGCGTTGATCGACCGTAAACACCAGGTGATTGCCGACATCCGGCGCTGCCAGCTCGAACTAAACCAGGTCCGGCTGCGCAGCGATCGTCTGAGCAAACGTCGTGCCCAGGAACTCGAGCGCCGGCTGGAGTCGTTGATGGCGGAAGAATACCGGTTACGGCAGGAAATCGACCGCGCGCGGTAGGGCTATTCGCGATTCGTTTATTCGTTATCCCAATTCGTTGACGGCAGGCGCCCCACGCCGCGCGCGTGCCGTCAACGAATGAGGGCAACGAATCCGTCCTCACCCTTCCAGCAGCAGCACCTCCGGCTCCTCGATCAACTCTTTCACTTTCACCAGAAATTGCACCGCCTCGCGGCCGTCGACGATGCGGTGGTCGTAACTCAGCGCCACGTACATCATCGATCGGATGACGACCTGGCCGTTGAGGGCCACCGGGCGCGGCTCGATCTTGTGCATGCCGAGGATGCCGACCTGCGGTGGGTTGAGGATGGGTGTGCTGAGGAGGGAGCCGAATACCCCGCCGTTGGTGATGGTGAAGGTGCCGCCGCGCAGGTCGTCGACGGTCAGGGTGCCTTGTTCGGTCTTTTGGGCGAACGCCTTGATGGCGCGCTCGATTGCGGCAAACGACATTTGATCCGCGCCGCGCAGCACGGGCACAACCAGCCCTTCCGGGGCACCAATGGCCACGCCAATATCGTAGTACTGCTTGACGACGATCTCGTCGCCCTGGATCTCGGCGTTGACCAGCGGAAACGCCCTCAGCGCACCGATGCAGGCCTTGACGAAAAAGGACATACAGCCCAGGCCAATGCCGTAGCGCTCACGGAAGGAGTCCTTGCGCCGGGTGCGGATATCCATCACCGCCGTCATGTCGATCTCGTTGAAGGTGGTCAGCATGGCCGCCGTTTGCTGCGCTTCCACCAGGCGGCGGGCGATTGTCTGGCGCCGGCGGGTCATGCGCAAACGTTGTTCGCGCACAGGCTGGGCGGTGGGTGAAGCAGGGGCCGCCATTGGTGCGGCGCTCGTCGGTGGGGGCGGTGCGGGCGGCATGGGCGCTGCCTTCTGTTGGCCAAGAAACGCCTCGATGTCGCGGCGGGTGACGCGGCCGCCTGGTCCGCTGCCCGCCACCTGTGCCAGGTCGACCCCTTCTTCCTGCGCCACGCGGCGTGCCACCGGGGTTGCCCGCTCCTCGTTGGCGGGCGCGGGCGTCTCTTGGGTCTTGACCTCGGACCGGGATGCTGCGGCGGCCGGTGCCGTGACAGGTGGTGCCGCGACACTGTCGGCCACCATGATCACGGCGAGCACCTCGCCCACTTTGACGTCCTGGCCCGCACGGCGTTCGATACGCTGCAAGACGCCGGCCTGCTCGGCCGCCACGTCCAGGTCCACTTTGTCGGTTTCGAGCCGCACCAGCGCTTCGCCGGCCCGTACGGCGTCACCTTCCTGTTTGAGCCACTCGGCCACCGTGGCCTCGACGACTGATTCACCCAACATCGGCACCACCACCTGCTTGATCATGTTCTGCCTCGCTATATCTTCTCGACCAGGGCCAGCTCGTCCTGGATGCCGTCCGGTTTCAGGTCGAATGCCTCTTCGATCAACACTTTCTGACTAACGATGTGCCACGTCGTCGAGCCCTCGGCCGGGCTCGACGCCCGCCGCCGGCTCAGATGCACCAATGGCCAACGCCCGGCGATAGTCTCCAACAATCGGGGCTGCATGTATTCCCAGGCACCCATATTCTCCGGTTCTTCTTGCAGCCAGATCACCTCATGCAGGTGGGGATACCCTTCCAGAACCGGTGCCAGGTCGGCCGACGGAAAAGGATACAGCTGTTCCAGGCGTACCAGGGCGACGGTGGGTGTTGCGGCGCGTAAAGGACTGGTTTCCAAATCGACATAAATCTTGCCGCTGCACAGAACCAGGCGTGACACACGTTGGCGGTGACGCAGCGCCATGGTGTCATCGATCACAGGCAGCCAATGCCCTTCGGCCAGTGCGCGCAGTGGTGAGGCCGTGTGCGGATGGCGCAGCAGGCTCTTGGGCGTCAGTACCACCAGCGGCAGCGGGTCGGTCTGCAGCAGAGCGGCCTGACGGCGCAGGAGGTGGAAATACTGCGCCGCCGTGGTGGCGTTGGCAATCCGCATGTTCGTCTCAGCCGCCGCCTGCAGAAAACGCTCGACGCGGGCGCTGGAGTGGTCGGGGCCCTGACCTTCGTAGCCATGGGGCATCAGCAGAACCAATGACGGCGTCTGGCCAAACTTCGCGCGGGCCGAAGTCAGGTACTCGTCGATGATGACCTGCGCACCATTGATGAAGTCGCCGTACTGCGCTTCCCATAGCACCAGTCGTTTGGGGTCGAAAATGCTGTAGCCGTACTCGAAACCGACGAGGGCCCCTTCGGTCAGGGGACTGTTACGCACCTCGAAGGCGGCGCGGGCCTGGGGCAAAGCTTGCAGTGGCACGTAACGCTGCCCGTTGACCACGTCGTGCAGCACGGCGTGGCGGTGCCCGAAGGTGCCACGCGCCACGTCTTCGCCCGTCAACCGGATGGGTGTACCATCGGCCAGGATCGAGGCGAAAGCCAGCGCCTCCGCGGTGGCCCAATCGACACTGACCTCGTCGTCGCTGGCTGGCTCGAAGGCCTTGAGACGGCGTTCCATGACGCGCGCCAGTTTGGGGTTGACGCTGAAGCCGGCCGGTGTCGTCAGCAGGCTCGCGTGCAGTGCACGCAGTTGCGCCGACGGGACGGCGGTTTGCACGCGCCGTGCAGCACCAGGTGGCGGTGGTTTGGGGGCTTCGTCGGGTATCTGCTCCTCAGGTTTTAGCGCCTCCAGCGCCTGCTGGAGCGCGGCGAGCTGGTTCTGGAGTTGCGCGGCCGGCCAGTCCTGGTCAACGAGACCATCCCGTATGAGGGTGTTGGCCCACTGTGCGCGCACACTCGGGTGTGCCTCAATACGCTGGTACATCAGGGGTTGGGTAAAACCT
>JAYRNS010000201.1:0-2126 GCA_041912075.1 Anaerolineae bacterium | reverse complement strand
GGCCACGACGGTGGCGCCGTTCGTGCGTATTCCGCAGATCGAGTACCACTTCGTGGCGCGTGCCCTCGACGTAGGTGCATTGGGCATCATGGCGCCCAACGTACGCAATGCCGTCCAGGCGCAGCTGCTGGTGGCCGCGGCCAAATATGCGCCGCTGGGGCAGCGCGGCGTCATGCTGGGCAGCAGTCACACCGACTTCCGGATGGCCAACCCGCGTGAGTTCTTCGACGCATCGAACCGCGGCACCACCTTGATCTGCCAGATCGAAAGTCAGGAAGGGTTGGACAACCTGGAAGCGATCGCCGCCACGCCCGGCATCGACGTGTTATGGCCGGGCCAGTTCGACCTGAGCCAGTCGATGGGCATACCTGGCGAATTCACCCATCCCCGGTTCCTGGCGGCGTTGAACCAGGTCGTGACCGTGGCGCGCCAGCATGGTCTGGCCGCGGCGATCCAGCCGCTCACGATTGCGCAGGCGCAGGAATGGCGGGCGATCGGGTTCAACGCCATCTCGTTCAGCGGCGATTTTTTCGTCTACCAGGCGGCCCTCAGCCAGGCCGTTAACGAGCTGCGGCGGTTGCTGTGAGTAGGTTACCCCCTAATCGGGTTTAACCGAGCCGGCGCCGCTGGTCTGGATGCGACCCAATTCGGGGTTGCCGCGGTAGCTGACCGACGAGGCCCCGGTGGCTTCGGCGTCCAGGCGGCCTGACACGTTGACCACCGCGCTGCTGGCACCGCTGACGTTGACGTTGGCGTTGCGCACGGTGAAGTCACCGAGGGTGACGTGGCTGGCGCCCGAGGCCTCCAGGCGCAGGTCGCGCCCGGACCCCGTCAGTTCGGCCCGGCTGGCGCCCGACACGTTCATCGTCACGTCGGCGGTGGTCATCTCACCGCGCAGGGTGCTGGCGCCCGAGACTTCGACATCGAAGTCATCCCCGGCGTTGAACCCGCTGACGTTGCCGCGGCTGGCACCACTCAGTCCCAGTTTAGCCAGCGAGGGCATCGTGACTTCCGCCTGCAGGGTGGCCCCGGCGTAGGTGTAACCCGGCTCCATTTGGATATTGAGTGTGCGGCCCTGTTTCCCTGCCTGCAGGTACTGCTGCAGGTTGTCATCGACCGTCACCATGACCTTGTAGTCATCCCCCCGGGTGATATTCACCTCGAATGCATTCCCCACGTTCAACCCATCGAAATCGGATGCATCGACTTGCAGGGTAACGGTGTTACCGGAGCCACGCAGCATGCGTGCCTGGACCGATACGCAGCTGGTCAGCAGGACCAGGACCAGGCAGACGAGAAAGAGACGTCGCATCATGTAAAACACTGGTTATCCTCCTCTGGTGTTTTTGCGCGTTGGACGTCTGTCAGCGGCGGTGGATGTCCGACCCGCATCGACAGACCGTTCGCCGGCCCATGATACAACAAATGTGGTCTGAGTGCATCCAACGAACGATGTATTTCTGCGTTTGAAGTACTTCCACCCATGCTTTTTACCTCGCCCGGCCTTACGCAAAGATCGAGGCTCGCGTGGCGCTGTGGCGCAAGCCATAGTCGGGGTGGTTGACAATGTCGTCGTCGTAGGGCTGATTGAGTCCTGTATACCGCTGTGTGTTCTGGTCACAGGTGGCAAGATTGCGGCGGTCGCAGCCATCCGGCCCCCAGCTCCAGGCCAGCCAGCCGATCTCGTGCGTCTTCAGGGTTTGCAGCAGGCCCTGATAGGTGGGTGTACTAGAGTCTTCCCGCAGTTTCTAGCGCGATTTTGATGGTTGTCAAGGGCAGGAGTAAGGTCAGGGGAGTATCCAGAAGCTGCAACGCGCCATAGCCGGCATACCAGCTCGCAACGACTTCGTTTTTGGCATCAATGAGCAACGCTACGCCCCCAACCTCCTGAGAAGCGCGCAGGCAACGTCTGCCGGCAGCCAACAGGAGTTGGCCGCCCAACCCTTTTCTCTGCATGCTGCGATCCACTGCCAGCCGGCCCAGGCGGAAGACCGGTACGTCATGTCGCGCCAATCCACGCTTGATCATATCTGGCGTCCGGGCAAACTCAACCGAGGCGGGACTCAGTGAATAGAACCCCAAAATTCGTACTGTATCGTTATCTGGAACTGCAAGAAAGGTCTTTG
>JAYRNS010000200.1:0-2490 GCA_041912075.1 Anaerolineae bacterium | reverse complement strand
GTGATCGGCTGGCCAGGCCAGGTCGGACAGACTTCCGCGACCGCGTTGTCACAGACGGTGATGACGAAATCCAAAGTCGGCGATCCCGGCTGTGCAAACTCCTGCAAGCTCTTGCTGCGGGCGAACGAGGTGTCGATGCCCTCCTGCTGCGCCAGCCGTTTTGCGGTCTCCAGAGCGCTGAGATATTCAGGTTCGCTCAGTGGGCCTTTGCTTGCGGCCAGCTGCAAGATGTCCTGCCCGAACAGCGGCATGACCTGCGCCCGGTGCGCCTCGTTGAAGGCAATCAGTTCGGCCAGTGAGTGGACAGGAACTTCCGGTCCTGCCGTGGCCAGGTAGGCGTTGAGATCGGCTTTGAATTCGTACAGCAGCACCTGGTATTCGAAGTCCTCGATCTGCGCCGCTGTGGGCAGCGTCACGGGATCAACCAGCTCGGCACCCAGCGTGCGCAGCACCTCGAGGCTGGCTTCGAATACCGGTTCCACCCGTTCGTGCGTCCGGGATAGCCCGCGTACCACGCCGAGGCGCACGCCGCCCAGGTCCGTCCTGTCCAAAAACCTGGTATAATCCCGGGGCGCGTGTCCAGCCGCATCCACCGTGGCAGGATCGGCCGGGTCGGGGCCGGCCAGCACGTTGAGCAGGATCGCCGCATCGCGCACGCTGCGCGTCAGCGGGCCAGCGGTGTCCTGGCTGTGGGCGATGGGTACGATGCCGGTGCGGCTGACCAGTCCCACAGTTGGTTTGAGACCTACCAGCCCGTTAGCCGCTGCTGGTGACACGATCGAGCCGTCGGTTTCGGTGCCGATCGCTGCCGCGCACAATCCGGCTGCCACGGCCACGGCCGAGCCGGAGCTCGACCCGCTGGGGCTGCGGTCAAGCGCATAGGGGTTGCGCACCTGCCCGCCCACACTGCTCCAGCCGCTGGTCGAGCGCGTCGAGCGAAAGTTGGCCCACTCGCTGAGATTGGCTTTGCCCAGGATAACTGCCCCGGCGGCACGCAAGCGTGCCGCGACGGTGGCATCGCGACCAGCAAAGTGATTGGCCAGCGCCAGTGAACCGGCCGTCGTCGGCAGGGCATCGATCGAATCGATGTTGTCCTTGAGCAGGACAGGTATGCCGTGCAGCAGGCTGCGTGGTCCCCCGGCCGCTCGCTCAGCATCCAACGCCGTGGCTTCGGCGACAGCCACCGGGTTGACCGCGATGACCGACCGCAGCATCGGCCCCTGCCGGTCCAGCAGCTCGATGCGCGCCAGATACAGCCGCGCCAACTCGCGCGCCAAAATGTCGCCGGCTGCCTGTGCAGCCTGCAGCTCAGACAGGTTTAGATTGTGCATGGCTGTTCCATCTAGGGATGGGGGTTAGGGGTAGGGATCGGGGGATGGGAGTTGGGGGTTGTGCGGTATCGTTGTTACCTTCAGCAACCTCAATCCCCATCCCCTAACCCCGATTTTTCACTTCGCGCGACTGCGGGTGGCCACGTCGAAGATCACGGCCAGGGCCAGCACGATGCCCTTGACGATGTTCTGGGCATCGCTGCCCGTGCCCATCAGGTTCATGCCGTTGGTCAGCGACACGTACACGAGGGCGCCGATCAGTGAGCCGACGATGCTGCCGACGCCACCGGCGGCGGAAACACCACCGATAAACGCGGCTGCGATCGCGTCCAACTCAAACCCGGTGCCGGCCTGCGGCGAGGCGGACCGCAACCGCGAGGCAAACATGATGCCGGCGACCGCAGCCAGCATGCTCATCGAACAGAACACGATATACGTGATCCGCCTGACGTTGATACCGCTCAACTGGGCAGCTTCAGGATTCCCGCCGACGGCATAGATGTGCCGGCCCAGTACGGTCTGTGTCGTCATGAACTGATAGATGGCAACCACAATCAGCATGATCACCACCGTCCAGGACATGCCGTTGTAACCGGCGAGGATCCAGGTCGCCAGGATGCCCACGATCGACACAAAAACCAGTTGTAGGACGAAGATGGTGCTGGGCAGAACTTCGAAGTTGTAGGCCTGTTTCGTGCGGCGGCCGCGGATTTGGCTGATGATGTACCAGACGATGGCGAGCAGACCGAGGATCATCGTCAACACGTGAACAGGGGCACCGTTGATCATCACACTGCCAGGTGCAACAATGTCAGGAATGTAACCGTTGCCAATGGCGTTGAAAAACTCATCCGCGATGATGATGGTCCCCGTGCCGGAGAGCACGACCACCAACAGACCGCGGTAAACCAACCACCCGGCCAGCGTGGCGACAAAGGCGGGGATACCCAGGTTGGCGACCATGAATGCCGGGATGGTACCGAGTACCGTACCAAACAGCAACACACCAGGAATCACCAACCAAACCGGCAGGCCCCATACTTTGAGCGCAATGGCTGCCACCGCACCGAGGAAACCGAGCAGAAAACCGATGGACAAATCGATGTGCCGGATCACGATGATCAGTGTCACGCCAACGGCCAACACGGCGATGTAGCCG
>JAYRNS010000199.1:0-1727 GCA_041912075.1 Anaerolineae bacterium | reverse complement strand
TACGCACCAGGTCCTGCGCCAGGTAGAGACTCTCGCCGGCGCTCGTGCTGGACAGCGATTCGTTGAGCAGCACCAGGCTGTCGCCCGTGGCGCGCGCAAAGATCTCCCCCAGCCGCCGCGCCTCGTCGCCAAAACGTCCGGTGCCCCGCTCCGACTGTTCGCCCAAGGGATAGTGGGTATAGATACCATCCACGGGGCTGATGCGTGCGCGGCGCGCGGGAACGTACAATCCGGCCTGAGCCAGCACCTGCAGCAGGCCAATGGTCTGGATATAGGTGGTTTTGCCCCCCTGGTTGGGACCCGTCAGGATCACGATCCGGCCGGCGGGTCCAAGCTGAACGTCGTTGCACACGATGCGTGTCCCCAAATCACCCATCTGCCCCTCGCGGCTGTAAAGCAGCGCCAGGTTGAGGTTGAACGCCTCCTCGGCCTCACACACCCGCGCCGCGGCCGGCGCCAGCTCAGGCCGGCACATCGGCATCCCGGCCGCCCACAGGCGTTCGACCAGGTGCACTCCGCCGAGGTAAAAGGACAGATCACGGCGCAGGTTGACCAGGAAATCGCCGTTGATGCCGGCATAACGCTGCAGCGCATCGGCCACGGGCCGGCAGGCTTTCTCCAGCACCATCGCCAGGTCACGGAAAAGCGGCACCATGAGCGGGTTGATCTCCTGGCCCGGCCCGACCAGGGCTGACAGGGCCTCACCCGGCACGGCACGCGCCGCCGCATGCAGCGGGGCAACCCCTTCCCACTGCGTGCTGGCGCGGCCGAGCAGCTTCGTGAGCAGCGACGATGCGGTGAATTTGCGGTCGTTGACCGCCAGGAGCGTGGCCTCCACCGGGCGCAGATTGTGATCCAGGTTGACGCCGATCGTCACGCTGGCGCTGAGACGGAGCTGGGCCAGGAGGTCGGGCAGGGTCTGCACCAGGTGTTGAAAGGTCGGGTCGTTCGCCGTCGCCGCGACGGTGTCACGCAGCTGGCGCAGGCCGGCCGAGACCAGACCATCACCGAGCTGGGTGAAAACGTCGTTCAACCCCTGCACGCTGTCGACGATCGTTTCCAGCTCGCTCGCGCGCCAGGCGACCTCGTGCAGCACGGTGGGGTCCTTGACGAGGCGCGTGCGGTGGTGGGCCAGCGAATCCAGCGCCGGCAGCAGCAGGTCGAGGCGGGCAACCAGACCGGGGTGGTGGAGCAGGTCGTCGAGGATATCCTGGCGGTAACGGATCACCTCGGGGTCGGTGCAGAGGTCGTAAAGCACACGCTCGATGGCCAGACGGTGCTCGTCGCGCCTGGCGAGGCCGCCGGTGGTGCGGGCCAGCTCGAGATCGCGTGCACTGTTGGGGTCGAGCGGTGCATGGCCGCTGGTGGGGGTGTGGGCAGCCGGCCAGAGCAGGCTGAAGCCAGGCTGTGCCGGCGGGCCGCTGGCTGGTTGCTTGGGGCGTGTGGCGTCCGTCATGGTTTGGTTATCCGTGAGTCGAATGTGATTTCCTGAGCATCGCGCCGTCTGGCTGCATAAGTGTACCTGGTGTGCGCCCGAAAAACAAGATCGGTCGGGTGAAACCCTGGCCGCCACCTCAGCCGTGACCGGCACCTGGTCACGCGCAGACAATGCCCCGCGGCAGCACCATCCTCTACCCGACACGGTGCCGGTCACGTTGCGAACAAGTGACCGGCACCTGGTCATCCTCAGACAATGCCCCGCGGCAGCACCATCCTCTACCCGACAC
>JAYRNS010000198.1:0-5850 GCA_041912075.1 Anaerolineae bacterium | reverse complement strand
CGAGATCACGACCACGCGCTCGTTCCCCTGGATAACGCCGCGCGCTCGCAGCTTGAACAGCACGGCCAGGGCGACGCCGGTGTGCGGGCAGGTATACATGCCGGTGCGGTCTGCACGGGCCGCGGCATCGGCCAGCTCGTGTTCGGTGGCCTGCTCGACGACGCCGTCGAACTCAAGCAGCGTGTTGACGGCCTTTTCATAGCTGACAGGGTTGCCGATCTGGATCGCGGACGCCAACGTCGTTTGGGCCTGCACGACCACCTTTTCTTTGAAACCGCCCAATGCGCTCAGGTACAACGGGTTGGCTTTGGCAGCTTGCGCGGCGACGAGCCGGGGCAGCCGGTTGATCAGACCCAGGTCTTTCAGCAAACGCAGACCTTTGCCCAAGGCGCTGATGTTGCCCAGGTTTCCCACCGGCATGATGATCCAGTCGGGTATGGCCCAGTCGAACTGCTGCACGATCTCGATGCCCACCGTCTTTTGACCTTCGATGCGCAGCGAGTTCATAGAGTTAGCCAGGTAGATCGAATTGTCCTGTGTGACCTGCTGGACGATGCGCATGCAGCCGTCGAAGTCGGTGTCGAGCGCCAGCACGAGCGCGCCGTTGGCAATGGGTTGGATCAGCTGGGCGGCGCTGACCTTGCCCTGGGGCAAGAACACGATCGTCGGGATGCCGGCGGCTGCACCATAGGCGGCCAGGGCCGCCGAGGTGTCACCGGTGGAGGCACAGGCCACGGCCCGAATCGGCACGCCCCTGGCAATCATCTCCTTCACGACGCTCACCAGCACGGTCATGCCCAGGTCTTTGAACGACCCGGTGTGGCTGTTGCCGCACATCTTCACCCACAAGTCGGGCAGGCCGATCTGTCTGCCCAGGCGCTCGGCCCAGAACAGGTTGGAGTTACCCTCGAACAACGAAACGATGTTGGTATCGTCGATGTCGGGCAGCACCCACTCTTTTTTACCCCACACGCCTGAGCCGTAGGGCCACTGTGTCGTAGCCGCGCGCTGGTCGAACAGCGACATCCACACAGCCGCACTGCGGTCGTGCAGACTGGGGACATCATGCGCCACCTCAAGCAGCCCACCGCAGGTGGGGCAGGTGTAGATGACTTCGTACAGCGAGTAGCGGCCCTGGCAGCCGCGTACGCATTGGAACCAGGCGTGATAAGGCATGGTGGTGTCCGTTGGCGGCAGACTAATGTCGCTGGGGCCGTCCCGGCACGGCATGGCACTGGCGGCAGCGCGCTTCGTACACCTCGGCGGCACCCACCAGGATGACCGGATCATCGTAGTTGGCCGGGCGGCCATTGATCAGACGCTGCGTACGCGCCGCCGGTGCGCCGCAGCAGACACAGATGGCATGCAGCTTTTCGACCATCTCGGCCTGCGCCATCAACAGGGGAATGGGGCCAAACGGTTCGCCGCGGAAATCGAGGTCCAGCCCGGCACAGATCACCCGCAGACCACGGTCGGCCAACGATGCCGCAATCTCGGCCACCGTCCAGTCGAAAAACTGCACTTCATCGATCGCCACGACAGTCGTATCAGACTCGAGGAGGTCGTAGATCGTCTGCGCCGAGGAGATGGCGTGGGCGTCCCACTGCATGCCGGTGTGTGAAGAGACCTGGGCCTGGGTATAGCGGTCGTCGATTTCCGGCTTGAATACCTGGACCTTCTGTTTGGCAATCTGGGCGCGCCGCACGCGCCGGATCAGCTCTTCGGTCTTGCCGCTGAACATGCTGCCACAAATCAACTCGATCCAACCGCCGTTCGGCTGCATAAAGGGCATGCGATACTCCTCCGTCACAGTGGAAACTGTCTGGAAATGAAAAAGGCTGAAGCCGTTGCCGGGCTCCAGCCTTGGGGCTGCATGTACGATTAGCGTGCGTCGCCGCGGCGGCGGGCGAGGCGGGCAGCCTCTTCAGCATTGGACTTGGCCTGCCGTTCGGCTTCGACTTTTGCCGCTTTGGTGCTCTTGGTCTCCAGGCGCTTCATGAAGCGCTCGACCTGGCCGGCGGTGTCGACGATGCGCTGCTCACCGGTGAAAAACGGGTGGCAGGCCGAACACACGTCGGTGCGAATGGTCTTTTTGGTAGACCCTGTCGTCCAGGTGTTACCACAGGCACAGACGACCTGTGTATCGTGATAATACGTCGGATGAATACTGTCACGCATGGGATTCCCTTCTTTCTGCCAGCCCCTGCAGACAACGGTTCCCAACCGCTGCTCAAAAGGACTGGGAAACATATGACTCTTTCCCTGTCTGCTAAACCACCCGCTCCGGGTAGACGCTGACTTTGCGCTGGTCGCGCGAATACGCCTCGAACTTTACAAACCCGTCGATCGTCGCAAAGAGTGTGTGGTCGCGCCCGAGGCCCACATTGTGCCCTGGTTTGACCTTGGTACCACGCTGGCGCACGATGATCGAACCAGCCGTGACTTGCTGGCCATCGTAACGCTTGACACCCAAACGCTGTGCGTTACTGTCGCGACCATTACGGCTGCTGCCGCCACCTTTTTTATGTGCCATGACCTTGTCTCCCTATCTTCACCGGACCCAATTCGTATTAGACCACAATCTCTTCGATCCGCAAGCGGGTGTAACGCTGGCGGTGACCTGTCTTTTGGCGAATGCGTTTTTTCGGGCGGTACATGAAGATGACGACTTTCTTGCCCTTCGTCTCCTTGACCACCGTCGCCTGCACGTGGGCGCCCTCGACGACTGGTTTACCCACCGTCACGGTGTCGTCATCGGCCACGAGTAGTACCCGATCGATCTGAACCGTCTCACCTGGCGCGGCAGGCAGCAGTTCCACGTCGATGACATCGCCGCGCTGCACCTTGTACTGTTTGCTGCCGGACTCGACAATTGCGTACATGACCCAAACCTATTCCCTTGATCGTCACGCGCCCGGCGCCCACAAAGCTGGTGCCAGGACTTGAACTGGCGCACGATCGTTGATGGTCCACCGCAGCGGTACACACCGGCGGTGAAATGGCTGCTGGTACGCATGACGTACGCCATGCGACGCACCAAAAAATGCGGCAGGCGACGTGCCTGCCGGCTGACGACCGCAGATTATAGCAGCGACCCCGGGGGTTGTCAATTCGACCGCGCGGCTTAACCGCTGGTCATGCCGGGCTCGGCAAAGATCAGACGCGTGCGTTCGATGCGGCGCGGCAGGTCGCCCAGACCCAATGCATCCAGGAGCTCATCGGGCCGGCCGGTTGCACTGGGCCGGCTGGCCAGGCGGGCAAACAGCTGTACCCAACCGTCGTCGGTAGTCGCTTGCACCTGTAAGTCGTCGACCAGGGCGCGCAGATTGTACGGTTTGCCATCGCGTGTGCGCAGACGTGTCACTTCTGGGGCGGCCAGAAAGGCCACGACGGCAGCCGGTACGTCGACCGGTGTGTCAGTGACGTCAACTTGAATCAGGTATTCGGCCTGCTGCATTTGTGACTGCAGGGAAGGCAAATCCAGCGCAACCTCGTGGGCGTCGAACACGCGGACACCCGCTGGCAGCTGCGCCTGCACGCGCGCCGTGAATTCCAGTGGTGCCACCGGTTCGTCCAGCCACAGATCGGCGACCTCGGCCGCGCCACTGCACCCCACCGGCAGTGCTGAGGCAAACTGGATACGCAGCTGTGGGTTGAACCCCTGCGAGTAGGCCACCGGCAGCCCGGCCCGCCGCAAGGCGCGCTCCCACGATCGTGCCAGGTCGAGATGCCCCACGAACTTGATCGGCTCACCTTTGGTGTAAAAAAACCGCAGCCTCTGCATCGACGATCGTCTCTTGGGTTGACAATTCTGAACGCTATCAATTTGACCACAAAGAACGCAGAGTGCACATAAAAATATATGTTTCTTTGTGCTCTTTGCGTGTTTTGCGGTCAAATAACCTCATGGCCGGCAAAGCGCCCAATTTTACCATGTCCACACCGTGGATTAAAATAGAAGGCATGCGGATCTGGCTGCTCGAACCCTACTTCACCGGCTCGCATCAGGCATGGGCCAGCGGTTATGCGCGTCACAGCCGGCACGACGTCACCCTGCTGACGATGGCGGGGCGGTTCTGGAAGTGGCGCATGCACGGCGGTGCCCTGGAAATGGCCGCACAGGCACGGGACCGTCTGGTACAAGAACCGCCACCTGATCTGCTGCTGGTCAGCGACATGCTGAACGTGCCGGCGTTTCTGGCTCTCGTGCGTCCTGCGCTGGCCGCCACGCCGGTCGTCTATTACGCACACGAGAACCAGCTGACCTACCCCTTGCCACCGGGCGAAAAGCGCGATCTGAGCTATGCGCTGATCAACCTCCAGAGCATGCTGGCGGCCCAGCGCGTCTGTTTCAACAGCCAGTTTCACCTCGACAGCTGGTTTGCGGCCCTGCCCGGTCTCTTGAAGCACTTCCCCGACTACAACCACCTACCCACCATCGATGCGCTGCGCGCACGCAGCCAGGTGTTGTCACTCGGTCTCGATCTGCGGGCACTGGATCAGTATGCGACCACTGCCCCGGCCGCCAACGACCCGCCACTGATTCTGTGGAATCAACGATGGGAGTATGACAAGAACCCGGACGAGTTCTTCGCGGCGCTGTACCAGGTGTTGGATGAAGGTTACGATTTGCGCGTCGCCCTGTTGGGTGAAAACTTCCGCCAGATGCCGGCTGAATTCGAGGTGGCACGTGCCCGGTTGGGCCAGCGGGTGGTACAGGCGGGGTTTGTTGCTGACCGGGCAGAGTATGGACGCTGGCTGTGGCAGGCTGACCTGGTGGTGAGCACGGCCTGGCACGAGTTCTTCGGTGCTGCTGTGGTCGAAGCACTGTACTGCGGCTGTTTTCCCCTCCTGCCGCGGCGCCTGGCCTATCCTGAGATCGTGCCGGCTGCAGCACACGCGTCCTGTCTGTATGACGATTTCGACGGCCTCGTGCAGCGCCTGCGGCGTCTCCTGGCACAGCCTGCGCTGCTGCGCGATACCGCCCGCTTACGCGCGGCAGCCGCCGGTTACGATTGGGCGCACCAGGCGCCGGCGTACGATCAGCTGCTGGCCGACGTCGCCAGCAGCACCACGCGGCGCGCCTGAACCCCTTTGGGCGACAGCTCGACCTCAAACTCCACCAGGTCGTCTGGCCGCAGCCCGGTCTGTGGTGGCGCCAACGCGCTGCGATGGATGAACAGCTCACCGCCATACGCCCGGCTGATAAAGCCATAGCCCTTGCGTGCATTGTACCACTTGACCAGCCCACGTTCGCGGCCGGCGGCCGGGGTCAACACGCGGCAGGCGGGACAGACGAGCACGTGGCGCAGGTCATCGGCTGCACTGCGCTGCTGGCCCGCCGTTACGACAAAACGTATGCCGCAGTGCTGGCAGTTGTGAATCAGATCGCGTGGTTCCACGGAAGCAGACATCGTTTCACTCCGCCTGCATTGTATGCCGGACCCGCCCGCTGGTCAATTCTCTGCCTCACCTGGAGGGTAACGTACGGCACGAAGGCGTGCGGCACTCCTGACCGACAGCTTTGCCGTTGACAATGACCTGGACAGAGGCCGTGCGTCTGGTCACCTTTGACAGAATGGCGCTTCTCGGATACAATAGCGCCCGCATGGCGACGTAGCCAAGTGGCAAGGCAGGGGTCTGCAAAACCCCGATCGCCGGTTCAAATCCGGCCGTCGCCTCTGTAAAAGTGCAAGACACGCAGCCGCGTTTCAACCTGACCGTTTGGCCGGTCGCAAGAGATGGTTTGAAACGCCCAAAACGTGTGTTGCATTTTTTGTTTTTGCACATAACGGCATTATGATGGTAAAATCATATCAGTTGGGGGCGGTGGCGGAAGGGCAGACGCAT
>JAYRNS010000197.1:0-1706 GCA_041912075.1 Anaerolineae bacterium | reverse complement strand
GGGGGGGGGGGGTTTTGGGGCCGGGGGCCGTTCGTCGCCGCGCACCAACCCCTATCCCCCAGCCCCTAACCCCCGACCCCCATCCGCACCAGGCCAAACAGCGCTCCGCCCAGGATCAGCCAGGTTGTGTTGACTTTGAATCGAAACAGGAGAACGGCCGCGATGGCCGCGGCGATCAGCGTGTAGACGTCGACAAACGTCGCACGACTGAGCGCCCAGGCCACGACCGCCATCAGGCTGAGCGAGGCCACGGTCACACCGTCGAGCAGTGCACTCAGCACCGGCGAGCGGCGCATGCTGGGGATGAAGGGATGCGTCAGGGCCACGAAAATGAAGGAGGGCAAGAAAATGCCCAACGTCGCCACCAGCGCCGCGGGCACGCCTCCCATGATGTAGCCCACAAACGTAGCGGTCGTAAACACCGGTCCGGGTGTCACCAGCCCGATCGCGACGGCGTCGATCAACTGGGGATCGGTCAGCCAGTGCAGACGGCCGACGAAGTCGTTGCGCATAAAGGCCAGCAGCACGTACCCACTGCCGTATAGCAACGAGCCGATCTTGAAAAAGGTCCAGAACAGCTGTGACAGGCTGAAGGGCACCACCTCCTGCCACAGACCCCACCCGGCCAGGGGCAGCAGCAGCGCCCCAACGTGCGGCTGGCGCAGACGCCGGGCATTCCGGTAGAGCACCACCAGTGCACCGCCCACAGCCAGGATGAAGATTTCATTGACACCCAACACAGCCAACCCCAGCGTGACCACACCGACCAACGCCAGCAGCCAGTCGCGCACCGCTTTGCGCCCGAGTGTCCACAGCGCCTGGGCCACGACCACGATCATCACCGGTTTGATCCCGTACAACACCCAAGCTGCCTGAGGGGTGGTGCCATACGCCACGTATGCAGCCGCCAGCGCCAACACGATCACCACGGCCGGCAGAATAAAGCAGGCGCCCCCTACGACGAGACCCAGCCGTCCGGCACGTTTGTAACCGATGTGAATGGCCATTTCGGTTGAGTTGGGGCCTGGAATCAGATTGGTGGCACCGAGCAGGTCGAGGAATTCCTGGTCATCGAGCCAGCCGCGCCGTTTGACCAGCTCTTCGTGGAAAAGGCCGATGTGCGCGGCCGGTCCCCCGAACCCGATGATCCCGAATCTCAGAAACACGAGGGCAACTTCGCGCAGGCGCGAACGGTCAGCGGAGATCATGCGTCGCTGTTGAGATGGTCCAGGACGACCTGCAAGTCGGGTGCCAATGGCGATGTGAATTCGACGCACTCGCCGGTTGCAGGGAGATAAAAACCGAGCTGTCGGGCATGCAAAAACTGGCGCGGACAGGCCAGCCGCTGTTTGCGGTGACCGTAGACGCGGTCGCCGACCAGGGGGAACCCGACAAACTGGAAGTGGACACGAATCTGGTGTGTCCGTCCGGTCAGCGGTTCCGCCTCCACCAGGGTGTAACCATCGAAATAGTTTACAACATTGTAGCGTGTCGTGGCCGGGCGAGCCTGTTTGCTGCCTGGTTGCAGGATCACCGCCATCCGCTGGCGCTGGCGCGGGTCGCGTCCGATGGGTGCATCGATCGTCCCCTGGCGCGGCGTCAGGACACCGTCCAGCAGCGCCAGATACACCTTGTGCACCGTGCGCGCTTTGAACTGCTGCTGCAGGGCGCGGTGGGCACGATCGTTTTTGGCCACCAGCATTAGC
>JAYRNS010000196.1:0-4290 GCA_041912075.1 Anaerolineae bacterium | reverse complement strand
TGACCGGGCAGCAGCAGGTCACTGCTGCCATACAGCAAATGCGCACCCAGCTGGCTGCCCAGGCCAACCAGATCCCAGCGGCGCAAATGGAACAGGTACAGGCCCAAATGGAACGGTTCACCCAGCCGGCTGTCGTGCTGGGTTTGGCCGCGGTAACCAGCCTGATTGGTTTGGTGCTGGCTCTGCTTACGGCGAGTGCCGTGTTGTATTTTAGCGCCCTCATCAGCGGCTCGGATGTGCCGTTTACGACGGTGTGGGCGATGGTGCCGTGGACGTGGCTGCCATTTGCCCTGCGCGACGTTGTGCATGGCTTATACGTAAAGATCACCGGAGAAATGTCGATTCACCGCGGCTTTTCGGGGTTTGTCGCCGGACCAGATATGACGGCCAATGCGGGTAACCCCCTCTACCTGGTGCTGGCTCAAGTCGATCTCTTTACCCTATGGCATCTGGTGCTGGTGTATGCACTGCTGCGCGGTGGCATGCGCTTGACTCAAGGCAAGGCACTGGTCTTGGCCCTGGTCTACGCCGCGATCAGCCTGGCGCTGCGTGCCGCACCCAGCCTTCTCGTGCGCGGGTTTATTCCTGGCGCCGGGTGAATGGTCGACGGGCCTCCTCATGCAACGTAACATAATACAGTGTTGAGTATAAAACATGAAACGAACTTTGACGATTATTGGAATTCTGGTGGTGGTCGTGGGGGCCAGTCTGCTGGCCTGGCGAGCCATCGCCCGTGCGCAAACCCCCCAAACACCCACCTACGAAACCATCACGGCCACGCGTGGCTCGCTGCAGTCGGCTGTGAGTGCGACGGGGACCATCGAGCCGGAAGCCCAGGTCTCTTTGAGCTTCAAGGGCGTAGGTCGCGTGGCCGAAGTCGCGGCCACGCTGGGCCAACAGGTGCAGGCGGGTGACGTACTGGCTAAACTGGATGCGCAGGACCTCGAGCTGGCCGTGGCCCAGGCCGAGGCTGGCCTGGCCAGCGCCAAGGCCAACCTGGCGCAGTTGACCAAAGCGGCACGTGCCGAAGACGTTGCGGCCGCTGAGGCCACCGTACAAAGTGCGCAGGCCACGGTCAAAAGCGCCGAGGCCGGTCTGACCAGTGCCCGGGCGGCCTTTGCCAAGCTGCAGCGCGGCAGCACCGAAAACGAGAAGAAGGTCGCCGCGGCCAACCTGGAACGTGCGCGCGTCGCCCTGGAGCAGGCGCAGGCGGCGTACGATCGCGTCGCTTCATCGCCCGATATTGGGCTACTGCCGCAGTCGAGCAACTTGCAGCGGGCGACGATCGATTTCGAACAGGCCAAGGCCCAATACGACATCACCACCGCAGGTGCTGATGACGCCCAACGCTCCCAGGCGCTGGCAGCCGTTGCCCAGTCCGAAGCGGCCGTGACCAACGCCAAGGCCCAGGTGGCCCAGGCGCAGGCTTCACTGGTCAAACTACGCGATGGTGCATCACCCGAACAGGTGGCTGTCTCGGAAGCGCAGGTGAAACAAGCCGAGACCGCCCTGGCGCAGGCCCGGCTGAACCGCGACAATACGCTGCTCAAATCACCGATATCTGGCACCGTGGCCGAAATCAACGCCAAAGTGGGTGAACTGCCCAATGCCGCGCGTCCCGCTTTTGTCATCATCAACACCGATCCGTTTCACCTTGACGTCAACGTCGATGAGATCGATATCGGGCAGCTGGCCGCGGGTCAAAAAGCCAGCATTACGTTGGAAGCGCTGCCCACCGCTGTGGTGACCGGCCAGGTGGATCGTATCTCACCCACTGCCGAGGTTGGCACCGGGGTCACATCGTATCCCGTGCGCATCGTGCTCGATGCGACCGACGCACCGCTGCGCACGGGCATGAGCGCGACCGCCAACATCACCACCGCCGAGGTCGATGACGTCATCGTGCTGCCCAACCGGGCCATTCAGGTTGACCAGGCTGCCGGGACGAATTTTGTCGAAAAACTGGTGAACGGCATCCCGCAGCGCAGCGTGGTGCGGGTGGGCATGCGCAATGAGGGACAAACGCAGATTCTGGAAGGGGTTGCCGAAGGGGACGTCATCGTCATCCCGAACACCAGCGCCAGCGAACAATTCCGCAGTACCTTTGGATTCTAACGATGACCACTACCAACGGGACCGGCAAGCCCGTCATCGAAATCCAGGACATCAGCAAAACCTACCACATGGGCGACGTCGAGGTCAATGCCCTGCGGGGGGTTTCGATTACGGTCACCCAAGGCGACATGGTTTCGATCATGGGGCCCTCGGGTTCGGGCAAATCGACCCTCATGAACATCATTGGCTGTCTGGACCAACCGACGGCCGGCACTTACCTGCTTGACGGTATCGACGTGGCGACCTTGAACGACAACCAGCTGGCGGAAATTCGCAACCGCAAGATTGGTTTTGTCTTTCAGAACTTCAACCTGCTGCCACGTACCACAGCCCTGCAGAACGTTGAGCTGCCTCTGATCTACGCCGGTGCGCGCCAGCGACGTCAGCGCGCCGAACTGGCCCTGCGGGCGGTGGGTCTCGGTGACCGTATCCAACACCGGCCCAACGAGCTCTCCGGCGGCCAGCAGCAGCGTGTTGCCATTGCGCGCGCCCTGATTACAGACCCCGCGATCATCCTGGCGGACGAGCCGACCGGCAACCTGGATTCGAAGTCGGGTGCCGAAATTATGGGCATCTTTCAGCATCTCAATGAAGAGCAGGGCATCACCATCGTGTTCGTGACGCACGAGCCCGACATCGCCGAGCATACGCGACGCATCATCCGCCTGCTGGATGGTGTCATCGAATCCGACAACCGGGTGGCCCACCAACGCCGGGCAGCTGACCGCGCCTATACCCGCGGGCTGCGCGACTTGATCGGCAGCAACGGAGGAGCAGGTTCATGAGTGTCAGTGAAGCGTTGCGCGTGGCGCTGCGTGCGCTGTCGGCCAACAAGCTGCGCTCGATCCTCACGATGCTGGGTATCATCATTGGGGTGGGCGCGGTCATCACGCTGCTCTCGGTTGGCCGCGGCGTCGAGCGTTACGTCACCAGCCAGTTCCAAAGCATTGGCTCCAACCTGCTCTTTGTGGTGCCTGGCCAGTTGAGCAACTCAGGACCGCCACGCGCGGCCGGCGGGATTACGAGCTCTACCCTCACCATGAGCGACGTGCAGGCGCTGCGTGACCCGGCACGCACCCCCGACGTCATTGCCGTTGCCCCGGAGGTCACCCGGTTCACCACCGTGACGGCCGGCAAGCGCGAAGCGTTTCCTCAGGTGGGGGGTGTCGAACCGGCGTATGCCACGGTGCGCAACTGGAAAATCGCGGCCGGCCGGTTTATCAGTCCGGAGGACGTGATCGGGCACTCACGTGTCGCCGTCATTGGTCAATCGGTGGTGGACAAGCTCTTCCCCGACAACCAGGCCGTCGCCAACCAAACGATCAAGATCAACGATATTCCATTCCGGGTCATCGGTGTGCTGGAAAAACGCGGTGGCAGCGGGTTTGGTGACGAGGACAACCAGATTTTTGTGCCAATCACCACGGCGCAGACGCGCCTGTTTCCCAACCGGACAACCAGCGGTGACTACCGGGTGTCAGTGGTCTATGCGCAGGCCGTCTCCGAAGACAAAATGGATGATGCCGCCAACCAGATTGCCCAGGTGCTGCGCGAAACGCACAACATCACCTACAGCAACGACGATGATTTCACCGTGATCAGCCAGGCCGACCTGATTAGCATCTTTGGCCAAATCACCGGTGTGTTGACCCTGTTCCTGGGTGCGATCGCTGGTATCTCGTTGTTGGTGGGCGGCATTGGCATCATGAATATCATGCTCGTTTCGGTGACCGAGCGTACACGTGAGATCGGGATTCGTAAAGCGGTGGGAGCCAAACGGCGTGACGTACTCATCCAGTTTCTACTCGAAGCGGTAGTGCTGTCGCTGATTGGTGGATTCGTCGGCATTGCGCTCGGTGCATTGGGCGCGTTTGCCGTATCGAAGCTGCAGAGTGACTTTCAAACCTACGTGACGCTGGACTCGATCCTGCTGGCGACCGGGTTTTCGGCGGCGGTCGGGCTGTTCTTTGGCATCTACCCCGCCACGCGCGCCGCCCGTCTGAATCCGATCGACGCACTGCGCTACGAATGATGCCCGATGATTTCGTGCCCGTGGCGGGAGGGCCGGCGATCCTGGGATGGGATGCGGGTGAGCCTGAAGAACGGCCGCAGCACACCATCGTTCTGGCGCCGTTCGATCTGGCCCGGACACCGGTGACGAACCTGACCTACCTG
>JAYRNS010000195.1:0-4062 GCA_041912075.1 Anaerolineae bacterium | reverse complement strand
CGTGTTCGTGGAAACGCCGTCGCGCCGTCCGCTGCCGGCCGAGGCACGCGAGCGGGTGGCCCGCACCCTGACCCTGGCCGAAGAGCTGGGCGCCAAGGCACTGACGTTACCGGGCCGGTCAGTCAGCGAAGCAGTGCTGGCTTATGCGCGTTCGCACAATGTGACCAAGATCGTGGCCGGGAAACCGCGGCGCCCAGGTTGGCAGGGGTGGTTGCGCGGCCCGATTGTCGATCGACTGATCCGCGACAGCGGCTCGATCGACATCTACGTCATCAGCAGTTTCGCCCCCGCGCTGTGGCCGGCACCTTCACTGCCGAGGCCGCGCGCCGACTGGCGGCGTTACGTAGCGAGTATTGCGCTGGTGACTGGGGCAATCGTTCTCAGCGAGCTGCTGCGCAACACCTTGTCAATCGCCAACCTGTTGATGATCTATCTATTCGCCGTGCTCATCGCCGCCGTGGCACTTGGGCGCGGGCCGGCGATCCTGGCTTCCATCCTGGGTGTCGTCGCGTTCGACTTTCTATTGGTATCCCCGCGCTACACACTGGCCGTCGACGACATCGAATATCTGCTCACCTTTTTCGGCCTCTTGGCCGTGGGTATCCTGGTGACCGAGCTGACGGCACGCCTGCGCGCCCAGGTGGACACCGCCGAACGGCGGGCCGTCGAAACGACGACGCTGCACGAGCTAAGCCGTGACCTGGCCGCCGCGGCCAGCCTCGAAACCATTGTCCAGGTCATCGTCGACAATGTGACCGATGTGTTTGGTCGCCAGGTGGCTGTCTTGCTGCCCATGACGGCCGCTACTAACGAACTGGGTGTTTTTGCCACCAGCGGCGATTGGACGGTCGACGACAACGAACTGGTGGTGGCCAGGTATGCGTTTGCGCGCGGGCAGCCCGCAGGTCGCGGGAGTGACACGCTGCCCACGGCGCAGGCCCGTCATCTGCCCATGAAGACCGCACGTGGCACGGTCGGTGTCCTGGCCGTCAAACCACTTGATCCCACCATGCACCTCACCCCTGACCAGCGCCGTCTTTTGGAGGCGTTTGCCAGCCTGGCTGCACTGGCGATCGAGCGTGCCAACCTGGTGGAAGAAACCGAAGCGGCGCGGGTCGAAGTGGAAAAGGAGCGGATGCGCAGCTCGCTGCTCAGCTCGGTTTCACACGATCTACGCACGCCCCTGGCCGCGATCACCGGCGCTGCCAGCAGCCTGCTGGCCGAAAATCCGCCGGTCGATGCCAGCGTACGGCGCGAGCTTACGCAGGGCATCTACGACGAAGCCAACCGGCTCAACAGCCTGGTGCGCAACTTGCTGGACATGACGCGGCTGGAATCGGGTGCCGTCCATGTCAACAAGGCCTGGCAGCCGGTCGAGGAGGTCATCGGTGCTGCGCTCATGCACGACGAGCCGCAGCTGGCTGGGCGCGACGTCGAGGTGAATCTGCCGGTGGACCTGCCGCTCATTCCGCTGGACGAGGTGTCGATCGAGCAAGTCCTGATCAATCTGTTGGAGAATGCCATCAAATACTCACCCGCAGGCAGCCCGATCACGCTGTCGGCGGCCGCGACCGAATCTGGTGTGATGGTCGAAGTCGCTGATTGTGGACCTGGCGTGAGGCCCGCTGACGAGCAGCGGATCTTCGACAAGTTCTACCGGGCGCAGCCGGGCAGCGGTGGTGTTGGTCTGGGTTTGGCAATCTGCCGCGGCATCGTCGAGGCCCACGGTGGCCGTATCTGGGTGGAAAACCGGCCCGGCGGCGGCGCGGCATTTCGTTTTGTGCTTCCAATCGAGGGCCAGCCGCCAGCGCTGCCAGAAGACATCAGCGAATGACGAACCCAGAGCCATTGATCCTGATCATCGAAGATGAAATTCCGATCCGGCGCTTTCTGCGGGCGGCGCTGAGTGCCAGCCATTACCGGCTGCTCGAAGCGGCCACAGCCCAAGAAGGTTTGACACAGGTTGCCCTCAGCCAGCCAGACCTAGTCATCCTCGATCTCGGCCTGCCAGACCGGGATGGACTCGACGTGATCCGTGAAGTGCGCACCTGGACGTCGGTTCCGATCATCATCCTTTCGGCACGGCAACGCGAAGGAGACAAAGTGGTGGCGCTCGATGCCGGCGCCGATGATTACCTGACCAAACCGTTTGGTGTCGCCGAGCTCCTGGCGCGCATACGCGTCGCGCTGCGTCACGCCATGCACGTCGCCTCGAATACCGACAGCCCGTTGTTCGAGGTGGGTGGCCTACGCGTCGACCAGGCGCAGCGCCAGGTATATGTCGACAACCGGGAGATACATCTGACACCGATCGAATACAAGCTCCTGGCGACGCTGGTTCGTTACGCCGGCAAGGTCGTGACACACCGCCAGCTCCTGCGCGAGGTGTGGGGACCGGCCTATGGCGAGGAAAGCCACTATCTGCGTGTCTACATTGGGCAGCTGCGACGCAAACTCGAAGCCGACCCCGCCCGCCCGCACTACGTGATCACGGAGCCCGGGATTGGCTACCGGCTGCGCCTTGACCTCGATGACATGTTAGGGACTGTGCCGATTTGACAGAATCTCGAACACGTGGTAAAGTCACCCTCTGTAGGTCAAAGGCAGTATCTGTACGGTTGTTAAGTAGCCGCCAGGTCTTTGGTGGCTGCTTTTTATTCCGGGAGCACGCCCTTTTTTGCCTATGTCATATCATTTAGTAAGAAGGAACAAGAAGTACGATCATGTCGCAACGAGTACAAGGCACCGTCAAGTGGTTCAACGCCACCAAAGGCTATGGTTTCATCTCCCAGCAAAGTGGCGATGATGTCTTCGTTCACTACTCCGCCCTGCAGCAGGACGGTTACCGCTCCCTCGCCGAGGGCCAGCGGGTCGAATTCACCGTGGAGCGCGGCCCCAAGGGTCTGCAGGCCAGCAACGTCACCGTGATGGCCTGAGCGATTCATCGTTCGGTCGAATGACACAAAGGCGCGAGAGAACTCTCGCGCCTTTGTTTTTTGCTCCCACCTCGCATCTCACCTGCACCAGCGCTGACCGGGTCCGCGGCTGAAATATGACGCAGGTCATATTCATAATTCTGAATATACAATAGTATACATGCAGTCAGTTGCATATACCCTTCACGGGCACTGGTGGGTCACTTAGCTTGAGCATAGCCATCGATTACGCTCGACCTATGGCCGCAGTCGTGGCAAGTGACCCACTACTACTCAGATCCGCGGTAACGATCGAGTACGAGTACGATTACGAGTACGAGTAGGACGGTACTCGTACTCCTACTCGTACTCCTACTCGTACTCGAACTAACGGGTCACTTGGCTTGAGCATAGCCATCGATTACGCTCGATCAATGGCTACAGTCATGGCAAGTGACCCGTTAGGTTACTTCATGCATGGCTGGGTAACGCTCTTCGTAACGGTTGTTGGTCGCTGGTGCGCTAACATGATGCCGAGTCGCACTCAGCAATCTTGGCGTCGCAGGGCGAGATTGCTGCGCCGCAGACGGCTCGCAATGGCCGAGCTGGCGCTTGATGTCGGCATTGCGCAACACATTTCTGTCAGTGGAGGATCACAATGCACACAAGATACTATCCTGGCCTGGTCGTGCTGTTGATTGCACTTCTCGCCTTGAGCGCGTGCGCGTCGAATGACGGAGGCGCTGCCTCGGCGACATCCCTGCCAGTTCCAACGGCGACATCCCTCGCAGTTCCAGAGGCGACGATAACTCCAGCGCCCGCCGGTGAGACGCCGGAGCAACACTTCGAAGGGCTATCAAGCGGGCTGGACAACGCCACTCAGGCACGCCTCCGCGCGGTTAGCCTGGTGATGGGTGCGCCCAATATGGACATATATGTCAATGGCATGCCTGCAATCAATGGAGGTGTAGCACAAGAGAACCTCGGAAGTGGCATTTTCAGTGGATGGCTGTATGTCACACCCGGTACGTATTCCATCGCGCTCGTGCCGCATGGCGGACCACTGGACCAAGCGTTGTTTGCGCCGACAGATGTCACAGTAGAGGCCGGGCATCGCTATACGGTGGCGGCGATGGGGCAAACGGCT
>JAYRNS010000194.1:0-1793 GCA_041912075.1 Anaerolineae bacterium | reverse complement strand
CGCGCGGCGGATCGACGAGGAAATCGCCGGTCTGCGTGCGATCATTGCCAACCTGCGGCCTATATACCTGGAAGACCTGGGATTCGTGCCGGCGTTGGAGATGCTGGTGCATGAGACAACGCAGCGGCATCACCTGGCGGTGCAGCTGGAGGTACAGGGCACGGTAACCCGCTTGGCGGCCGATCTAGAGCTGGCCGCTTACCGCATCGTGCAGCAGGCGCTGGGCAACGTGGCCGCCCATGCGCATGCCAGCCAGGCCTGGGTGGAGGTCACGTTTGCGGTGGATTCGCTGCTCCTGGTGGTGCGCGATGACGGTGTCGGCTTCACGCCGCCGCTGCAGCCAGCCGACCTGGCGCGCCAGGGGCATTTTGGGCTGATGGGCATGCACGAGCGTGCCCTGCTCTACGGCGGCCAGCTCACGATCACCTCGAACCCTGGGCAGGGTACCAGGATTGCCGCGCGAGTGCCGCTGCTGGCCAATGGGGATTGGGAATGATCGATCCATCACCCAGATCGTCCAGGCGTACCCTAACCTTCGTCATCGTGCTCGCGCTCCTGCTGGTGGGCGTGGCTATTCTAGCCACGCGCGCATTCAAGGGAGACCCTGGCCTGGCCGGCGTAATCCCTGACCCGGCGCGGCAGCTGCTGCGGCTGCGTGCCTGGTTGGCGGACCCGGCTGCACAGACCGCCTGGCGCGTCGAGGCTGGCCAGCGCTGCCGGCCTGATGCCCCAATGCTGATGCCTACCTCTGGCTACATCGGCTTTGGCTACGGCGACAGCTTCCGCCCTGGCCACCAACACAGCGGCTACGACATCTTCACCCCCGACGGCGCGGTCAACGTCACACCAGTCGTGGCGGCCTACGACGGTTACCTGACCCGCGAGCCCGACTGGCGCAGCGCGTTGATCCTGCGCCATCCCGATTTCCCGGCCGTGGTGCCAGGCGCGCAGATCTGGACCTACTACACGCATATGGCCTCGGCCGACGGCAGCCAGTCCTTCATCGAACCACAGTTCCCGCCTGGCACCCGTGAAGTCTTCGTGCCGGCTGGCACCTTGCTCGGTTACCAGGGCAACTGGTCCGGCTCACCCGGCAGCCCCACCGGCATCCACCTGCACTTCTCGATCGTCAAGTCCAACTTGGGCGGCGGTTACGCCGACGAAACCGATATCGCCAACACCTACGACCCCGCACCCTTCCTGGGCGTGGCACCCGACGCTGCCAGCGTGCTGGTTTGCCGCCACCCTGAATCGTAGTATCATCACCGTTGTGAGCCAACACTGTCTGCGTACCGGAAGTGAATGATGGACCAACTCATGAACCCACCTGCCGAATCAGCACTCGTTATCCTGTTCCCCGACATCGACCCCATCGTACAAACCTGGCGTGCCCGCTACGACCCCACGGCCACGGCCGGGCTGCCCGCACACGTTACGATCCTCACCCCGTTCAAACCGCCCGCCGACATCAGCGAACGTGACCTGGCCGACCTGGCGAGCCTCTTCGGTCAGTTCCCAGCCTTCACGGTCACGTTTGCCGACCTGGGCCGCTTCCCCGGGGTGCTCTACCTGGCACCCACACCCGCGGCGCCGTTCGTTGAGCTGATCGAGGTGGTGATCGCCCGCTTCCCTGAATATCCCCCCTATGGCGGCGAATTCGACGACATCGTGCCCCACCTGACCCTGGCTCACACCGCCGATTCCACCCGCCTGAACGACATGGCGCGCGACTTCCAGGTCACCGCCGGCCATCACCTGCCGCTGGTCACGACGGTCCACGACATTATCTTGCT
>JAYRNS010000193.1:0-1608 GCA_041912075.1 Anaerolineae bacterium | reverse complement strand
GGAGATGTCGACAATTCATGTGCGGTCGACCTGTTCGATGTCATGGCCGTCACCGTGGAGTGGGGGGTGACCACCTTCAACCCCGATGTGGACCTCGATCTTGACGATCGCATCAGCGTGAGGGACATCATGTTGGTGACCAGCCGCTGGGGTGAAACCTGTTGGGATTGAAGAACACCGGATGATCTCAGTGACCGACCAGGTGCGACACTGCGATTATCCAAAGGAGGTGAGCAACTAGAAACACGTCTGCGCAACGGTCAGGGCGAAATTGGCGAGTCTTACGACTATCAGTTTGTCAGCCTCGCCCTGGTGACAATCTGGATCGTATGCGATTCACCCAGACGAAGCAAGAGGCTGGCGCTCCTTCGCCGCGGGGAAGTGCACAACGTTGTGAACGACAATTCATCGAGAGACTCCCCGTTGGGAATCTCCCACACAACAGGAGAGATATCATGTCGGTAAAACGCGTATCACTTACCTCGGTGGTTCTTGTAGCCCTGGCTATAATGATCGCCAGCGCCCTGCCATCTCTGGCACAACCATCGGCATCACCTTCCCTGCCGGCGCAGGATCCACCACCAACCGGGCCGGATGCACTTGCGCCCGCGCCGGGCGGCTACCCGCCAATGCTGCCGGCCGGCGATCCGCACGCCGGTCCGATCCAGACGGCCGAGGGCCTCTGGGCCATGCCGGCCGGAGTACTGGAAGCGATGTCCCAAGCAGTCCAATCACCGCAGAGCAGCGGTGGCCCCGATGAATTCGGCTACACCTGGAACGACGCCGTGGCCTTGAACTGGATCGACGTCAGCGGCGGGATCGACACCGGCATCAACAACAGCGTCGACCAAGCCGGCCCGTTCAATATCGGCTTTCCCTTCAAGTATTACGAAAACACCCGCAGCCAGATCTACGTCTCGCGCCACGGCTTCCTGTCGTTCAACAATACCGATCTCGGCAACAGGCAATCGCATGTGCCCAGCCCTGAATTACCTGATGATGTCATCGCACCGCACTGGGTGCCGGTCGGCCGGGTCAACGGCTACGTGCGCTTCGAACGCGGCGGCACAGCGCCCAACCGCTGGTTCGTCGTCGAATGGAACCGCGTCTTGAGCGACTGCTGCAATGGCGACCCTGCCGAAGAATACACCTTCGAGGCGATACTGTACGAAAACGGCAACATCCTCTTCCAATACGCCACCATGACGGTCAACGGCGGTTACGTTTGCCAGGCCAGCGGTATCGAGGACTCCACCGGCCTCGATGGCCTGTCGATCACACCTTTCTGTAACCCAGTTGGCAGCAACCACGCCGTGCGCATCACCCGCCCCGCGCCAGCGATCCGAGTGCGCATCTTCCCGCAACACTATGGCGCCTTCATCTACCCCGGCCAAATCTCGCTGACCGCGATCCCCATCCGCAACACCGGCGATCTGGGAGCCGACATCTACGACTTGGAGCTGAACATCTCATGGGCTGCGGGTCTGTTCGACGCCGACGGCGTCACGCCGCTGACCGACACCAACAACAACGGCCTGCTGGACACGGGCCCCGTGTCCCAGGGCCAGACCAAGACGGTGATCATCAAGGTATGGTCATCCGCTTCAG
>JAYRNS010000192.1:0-6382 GCA_041912075.1 Anaerolineae bacterium | reverse complement strand
TGTATCTGCCCTGGTATTCACCAACCGGGTCGGTGCGCTGGCCGAAGAAGAGGGCCATCACCCCGCTTTGCTAACGGAATGGGGCCGCGTGACCGTCACCTGGTGGACACATAAAATTCGGGGGCTGCACCGCAACGACTTCATTGCGGCGGCCAAGACCGATCTGCTTGCGCCATAGGTGAAAACGTGATGCGTGAAGACGTGAAAATGTGAGGACGTGTCTCTCACCGCAAAAAGAAAAACGCCAACGCCACAATGGCATAGAGCGCAAGCAGCTGCGCGCCTTCCAGCCAGTTGGATTCTCCGTCCACCGAAACCAGGGCTGCGATGACGCTGCCGGTAAACAGGGCGATGACTTCGAAGGGGTTGAACACCAGTGTGAGCTCTGGGCCAAACAGCAGGCTGACGAACACCAGAACAGGTGCCACAAACAGGGCAATTTGCAGACTCGACCCGATCGATACCCCAAGACTCAGGTCCATCTGATTTTTGGAAGCCACCTGCACGGCCACCAGGTGTTCGGCGATGTTACCTACCAGCGGAATGATGATAATACCCAGGAAAAACTCGGAGATCCCCAACGCCTTGATCGTGGGTTCGACGGCACCGACCAGGATTTCGCTCAACCACGCGATACCCACGGTGGCTACCAACAGTACCAACACCGCCTTGCGCACGGACCAGGGTGTATGACCGGGTTCGCTGGTATGTGCATGGTCCGCTGAACTACTGTCCTGCCGAAAGGCAAAGAGTAGGCCGAGTGCGTAGATCATGATCATCACGATCGCCACACCCATGCTCAGCGCATCGATCGACAAGGGATGGCTGGAGTCGGCTCCGATGGCGAACAGCGATGGGATGACCAGTGCGCTGGTCGCCAGCATCAACTGGGTGGAGTTGACGCCGGCCAGACGCCGGTCGAAGCGCTGCCGGCCGTGTTTGATGCCGCCCACTAAAAGGCTCAATCCCAGGATGAGCAGCAGATTACCGATGATCGAGCCGGTAATCGATGCCTTGACCAGGTCGAATAAGCCGGCGCGAATGGCGAAAATGGCGATGATCAGTTCGGCGGCATTGCCCAGGGTCGCGTTGAGCAGCCCGCCCACGCGTGGACCGGTATGCACGACCAGTTGTTCGGTGCCTTGACCCAGCACGCCGGCCAACGGGACAACCGCGAGCGCCGAAGTGGCAAAGACGATGAGCGGGTTCCAATGGAGAAACTCACCCAAAATCGCAACGGGCACAAAGACGAGCAGATAATACAGGTATCGCATGTTGGCTACTTCCTCTGCGCACAATAGGTGAGGCCCTGGCGGGCTTGCGGGTTGTCGGGATTGATCTCCAGCGCCTTACGCAGCCATGGCACGGCGCTGGTGCAGTCCTCCGGTTCCTTATAAATGTACGACAGTCCTAGCTCATAATAGTACTCCGGTGTGGCCTGGTTCATGGCGATCGCTTTTTCAAACAGCTCGACAGCCTTTTCGTAGTTGCGCCGGGCGTAATAGGCCACGGCCAGGTGCCCGTAGGCCGGCTTGTATTCCGGATCGATCTCGATGGCCTTTTCGAGCGTCAGCACGGCGCGGTCGGATGCGCCGGAGAGCATGTGCCCCCAGCCGAGGGCATCATAGCCGTCGGCGCTGCGCGGATTGACGTTGACTGCGCGTTGAAATTCGGCCAGGGCCTTTTCGTAGTCACCGTCGGCCAGATAGACGTACCCTTTCCCCACGTATAGATACCCCAGTTTGGGGTGCAGGGCGATTGCTTTATCATAGGCCTGCACGGCTTCGTCACGCCGCCCCTGCTGGTCGAGCACGTAACCCAGGCTGCGCCAGGCCTCCACGCTGTTCTCACTCAGCTTGACCGCGGCCTGTGCTTCCTCCAATGCCAGTGCCCAAATCCCTTTATCCATATAGATTTCGGCCAGATAGGCGTGGGCCTCAGGCAGCGCGGCATCGATGTCAAGCGCGTCGAGCGCCGTCTTCAGGGCCTCGTCATACTGTTTGTTCCAGTCGAGTGCCATCGCCAGTGTAGCCAGATTGCGCGCGTCTGCAGGATTGATCTCGGCTGCCTTCTGGGCCAGGGTAACCCCCACCGACGTGTGACCCATCAGGGTATGCAGCCGTGCCTGCCAACGCAGCGCCTCGTCATTGTCGGGTTCCAACGCGGTAACACCCGCGTAAGCTTCGATCGCCTCAGGGATCTGGCCATTGGCATACAACAATTCAGCCTCGGCCAGATAAGAGAGTGGGCTGCGCGTGGGGGTTGGTGTAGGCTCCGGCGGTACCAGCGGATTACGCAATTTGATCAGATCAGCGCTTTGGTTGATGACGTACGCCGCACCGATGACCAGCAGAACGACGATGATCAGGGGTAGGTAAGATCGTCGTTTGCGCCGTTGTCGGCTGATATACATGAAAGGACCTCATCCCGATGATTGTCCACGTCATTATACCATAGAGAAAGTGAAGTTGGGGTGTTCTGTCCCACTGCACAGCTCACTTTCTGATGGGGGTCGTATACTGTGTCACCACCGTCTGGCCGGTTGGGCTGAGTACAAAGTCGACGAAGGATTGCAGCGGAGCCGTCACCGGCTGGCGCGCCAGAAGATAGAGGGGATGAACCATGTGATAGCCGCCGTGCAACAAGTCGGTCGAATCGGGAACCGCACCTTCGACCGGCAACGTCTTTACCTGCATGGGCAAGCCGGCGGTGCGCAAACTCATGAGTGACACATAACCCACCGCCGCCGACCGGGCCGCCACGAAGTCGAGGACGGCGCGATCGCTGGACAGCACGAGCGCCGCAGGTGTAACCGGCTGTTCGCCCATCACCGCCTGCTCGAAGGCGGCGCGCACACCCGAGCCGTCTTCCCGACTCACCACCGTGACGTCAGCGCTGTGGCCGGCCTCGACTGGCCAGTCCACGGCGGCGCCGCGGTAGAGATCACGCAGCTGCAGCAGGGTGACGTTGGTCACGGGGCTGCGCGGATGAATGACGACCGCGACGGCATCCCAGGCAAACGGTGTGACCATCAGACCCGGCAGGCTGGTGCCGGTCAACCAGGATGACGCTGCCAGATCCACCTGACCGCTTTGCAGTGCAAGCTGGGCTTGCTGGCTGTTGGCGGTTTGCAGGTCGAATGTCACGGTCGGCTGCGACGCTTGTTGTTCGTACGCTGTGGTCAGGCTCTGCAGCAGAGGCAGGGTGTTGGCGGGGGCAGCAATGTGCACGACGTGCGGTTCCCGGGCGGGCGCGGGTGTGCTGCCACAGGCAACCAGGGCACCTGCCAGACCCACCAGCAGGAGACTGCCGGCGACGCAGCGCCAGCCGCGGCCGCTGCGTCTCACGGTCGAACCGGGTCGCTGCTGCCGTGCACCCGCCGACGGCGCTGCGCCATCTGCTGGTGACGGACGACCTGGTCACTGATCTGGTAGTTGGATAAGAAGGTGTCACGGAACGCGGTGAACGTACCGGCACGGATGGTGTGCCGGATTTCTTCCATCAGGTGCAGCATAAAGTGCAGGTTGTGCAGCGTTGCCAGGCGCAGCGCCAGGATTTCTCCCGCTTTGAACAGATGCCGCAGGTAGGCGCGGCTGAAGGTGCGGCAGCCGTAACACGAGCAGCCCGCCTCGACCGGCTGGGAGTCTTCGGCATACTGGGCATTGCGCAAATTCAAACGGCCGGCGTGGGTGAAGAGACCGCCGTTGCGTGCCACGCGTGTCGGCAGCACACAATCGAACAGGTCTACCCCACGGGCAACGGCTTCGACAACGTCCTCCGGCGCGCCGACACCCATCAGGTAGCGCGGACGGTGGGCGGGCAGATGGGGCACGGTGATGTCGAGGGTTGCGTACATTTCAGGTTTGGTTTCGCCCACCGCCAGGCCACCAATTCCGTAACCCGCGAAATCGAGACCCGCCAAATACGTGGCGCTGGCAATGCGCAGATCGGGAAATATCCCACCTTGTACGATACCAAACAAGGCCTGGTCGGAACGGGTATGCGCATCCTGGCAGCGTGCGGCCCAATGGTGCGTACGCTGCAAGGCGATTTCGTTGTAGGGCCGGTCGAGTGGATCGGTGCACTCATCCAGCACCATGATGATGTCGGCGCCCAACTGGGACTCGATCGCCATGACCGTTTCGGGCGTGAAGCGGTGCAGGCTGCCGTCGAGGTGTGACCGAAAGGTGACCCCATCGGCATCCAGTTTGCGCCGGTGCGCCAGGCTGAAAACCTGGTAACCACCGGAATCGGTGAGAATGGGTCGCGGCCAGGCCATGAATTGGTGGAGACCGCCCATACGTGCCACCAGGTCGCTGCCGGGCCGCAGGTAAAGATGATAGGTGTTCGCCAGGATCAGGTCGGCCCCGAGCGTCTCGAGATCGGCCGGTGTCAGCGTCTTGACCGTGGCCTGCGTGCCAACCGGTGCAAAACACGGCGTGGGAATGGTGCCATGTGGCGTGTGAAAGACACCCGTGCGGGCGGCGGTCGCTGGGTCAACGTTCAGGATGTCAAACTCGAAGGCCATGGATCGATTATACCATGGGCACAGCGTCTTGTATAATGCTGTCATGCACAAAAAGGAGGTGCTTGGACCTGCCATTGTCGTGTGCTATAATGCTGCCGCGCGCATGCTGACCCCCGTGAGAACGTTCCGAATTCGACAGGAGTAACGAGGAGAACTGCACATGCATCGAAGAATCTCGACAATACTGCGACTCTTGGCGCTCGTCGCTGTGCTGCCTCTGGCAGGACTACTGCCAGCTCAAGTACCACACGCCGCCGCGATCACGGCCGACGACGAGCTGGTTTTGATTTCCAATACGCCCGGTAATGAAGGTCGCATCATCATACGCGATCCATATCCGGCTGGTAGTACGCCCGCCAACTGGACGTCGCCTGACCTGGGATGGCAGCGTGTCGCCGCCGGCGACTTGAATGGTGACGGTTACGATGAAGTCATCGCCCTGCGCGGTAACCAGATCAGGGCGTTCGATCCGTTTCGGCCCAGCGGCACCACCGCCGTGAACTTCCAGCGTGTCCCGCCCAGCGGCAGCTGGCAGCTGGTCGCTACTGGTGACTTCGATGGGGATGGACGCGACGAGATCATTGCGTCCCATTCGGAAGGCAGCGGGTCGCGCCTGCGTATCTATCGCGGCAACGCCACTGGCACGTCATGGACCGAGGTGTTCAACGAAGGTTTTGGTTCACCCTTCCGTTTGATTACCACCGGTGACATCAACGGTGATAACCGCGACGACTTTGGCATTCTGCGCGATGCCGACCGGCGTATCCGCTGGTGGAGCGGCGCCAACTTTACCACGCTGTTCGATCTGACTTACCAGTTTACCTGGACCGATATGCGTGTCGGAGAATACACCCGTGACTCCACCACACGTAAGGAGCTTGCGCTGACGCGTGAAGGTGTCGGTTTCCAGCTGCCGTCGTTTTACGTCTGGCGCTGGAACGGGTTCAACGCCGTCCAGGAGCTCTACTTTGAGACGATGTTCCCCAACTTCACCTTCCTGGCGCCCGGTGATCTCAACGGCGACGGTGACGACGAAATTCTCCTGCTGCGCAGCGTCGACGACTTCAGCGTGCCGCAGGTGACGATGCGCAACATCTCCGGATCGTCGATGCGTGCCTTCGAACCCACCGGGTTGGGACCAGGCTGGTTCAACGTGGCCGCCGGCGACCTGGACGGCGACGGGCGTGACGAGCCGGTGATCATCCGCGAAACGGCGGTTCGTTATTACCCGCAGCCCGAGGTCAACGACAGTTTCCAGGAGATCAGCGGTAACTGGCGGCAGTGGTTCGTGCTGGCCAACGTCGACGGGGGTGGTGTCTCCAACGAACCGGAACTGGTCGTGGATCCAACCAGTCTCAGTTTCCAGGCTGACTTTGGTGGTACGGCACCGGCACCCAAGACGTTTGTCGTCCGCAATGGCTCCAACACCGGTAACCTGGTTTGGAGCTCGACCGTGCTCGGTGGTTCGAGTTGGATCAACGTCGTGCCACCCAATGGTTCGGCAGGCCCCAACGGCCAGACTGTGTCCGTGACTGTCAACCCGATTGGTCTTTCGCCGGCGACGTACCAGGGTACGATACGCATTACGGCGACCCAAAACGGTGTTCCCGTGGCGGGGAGTCCCAAAGACGTCACGGTGACCATGGTGGTGCGCGCTCCCAGCCTGGTCGTTTCGCCAGCGAGTCTGAGTTTTGTCGCCCAGGCCGGAGGTACTGCCCCGCCCTCGCTCTTGCTGCAAGTGGGCAGTACGGGTGTCCAGGGTGTGGTGGCCTGGCATCTGACGGTGGTGGGCAACGCGCCGTGGTTGACCGTGACCCCGACGGGTGGCGTCGCCCCGACGACTGTCACGGTGGG
>JAYRNS010000191.1:0-6090 GCA_041912075.1 Anaerolineae bacterium | reverse complement strand
GGTCGATCCGGATGCCCGCTACGACAGTGTCGGAATCCGACCGGGCGAGAAGCTGCACGAACAGATGATCGGCGCCGAAGACGCACACTACACCTTCGAGTACCCCGAACACTTCAAGATCCTTCCGGCGATTCACAGCTGGCACGAGGATTTCAAAAGAATCAAGGACGGCAAGAAGGTGCCCGAGAACTTCACGTACGCCAGCGACACCAACAGCGAGTGGATGTCTGTCGAGGAACTGCGGGCCTGGATCGTTCAAAACCGGGACAAGATCGGGCACCTATGAGCACCGAGGGGGCCATGGCAATGATTCCTTACGCGACCCAATCTATCAACGATGACGATCTGAGGACTGTCCGGGAGGTGTTGACGTCTGGCTGGCTGACCCAGGGGCCCGCCGGCCCGCGGTTCGAACAGGCATTCGCCGAGCGCCACGGCGTTGCACATGCCGTCGGGGTTTGCAACGCCACGGCGGGTTTGCATATCGCCTGCCTCGCGCTCGGTGCCGGGCCTGGCAAGACGGTCTGGACCAGCCCGAACAGCTTCGTCGCTTCAGCCAACTGCGCGTTGTATTGCGGTGCGGATGTCGATTTTGTGGACATCGACCCGGTCACCCGCAACATGAGCGTGCCTGCCCTGACCGCGAAACTGGAACAGGCCGAGCGCGAAGGCCGCCTGCCCGCCATCGTGATCCCGGTGCATTTTTCCGGTCTGCCGTGCGATCTCGCGCCCATGCGCGTGCTGGCCGACCGCTACGGCTTCAAGCTGCTGGAAGACGCTTCTCACGCGGTGGGTGCGAGCTACGAAGGTCAGCCCATTGGCAGCCGTTACGCTGATGCCAGTGTGTTCAGCTTCCACCCGGTCAAGATCATCACCACCGGCGAAGGCGGCATCGTCGCCACGCAGGACGCCGCGCTGGCGCGCTGCCTGCAGCTGCTGCGTTCGCACGGCATCACCCGGACACCGGGCGAGATGGTGCTGGATGGCCACATGCCCGGTCCCTGGTACTACGAACAGGCCACGCTGGGCTTCAACTACCGGCTGACCGACATTCAGTCGGCGCTGGGCCTTTCGCAGCTGCAAAGGCTCGACGCGTTCCATGCCGCGCGCGAACGCCTGGCCGACCGCTATGACCAGTTATTGGCGGGTTTGCCGCTGAGGTTGCCGGCCCGGGCGCCGTCGGCTGACGCCTCGGCGCGCTCGTCCTGGCATCTGTATGTCGTTGAGGTGCAGCCGGGCGCCGGCGCGGCCTCGCGCGAAACCGTGTTCAAGCGTCTGTGGGATGCGAACATCGCGGTCAACGTGCACTACATCCCTATCCACACCCAGCCGTTTTACCGCGCGCGCGGCTTCCGGCCCGGGCAGTTCCCGGCGGCCGAGGCCTACTATGCTGGCGCCATCTCAATTCCCTTGTACCCGAACCTGACCGAGGTCCAGCAGGACCACGTGGTGAAACAACTGAAGAAGGCCCTGTTGGCATGAAGACGATCATCATCGTCCAGGCACGCATGACCTCGACCCGCTTGCCGGGCAAGGTGCTGCTGCCGCTGGCCGGTGAGCCCATGCTGGTGCGGCTGCTGGAACGGCTGCGCCGCGTGCAGCGAGCCGATGGCATCGTCATCGCCACCACCACCAATGCCAGCGACGATCCGATTGCTGCACTGTGCGCGCAGCAAGGCGTACCCTGCCACCGCGGCAGCGAACTCGACGTGCTCTCGCGATACGCCGACGCGGCGCGGCTGCATGCTGCTGATGTGGTGGTGCGAATCACCTCCGACTGTCCGCTGATCGACCCGGCGCTGATCGATCAGCTCATTGCGGTTTACGAAGAAGGCGACAGCGACTACGTATCCAACATGTTGCCGCCGACCTGGCCCTACGGCATGGCGGTCGAAGTGTTCAGCGCCACCGCGCTGGCTCAGGCCCATGCCGAAGCCACGCAGGACGCCGAGCGAGAACACGTCACCCCGTTCATCTACTGGCACCCCCAGCGTTACCGATTGCGCAATGTTGCCAGCCCGGTGGCTCTCAGCCATCACCGCTGGACCGTTGACACGCCGGAGGACTACGAGTTGGTACGCCGGCTGTTCGACCACCTGTTGCCGACCAACCCGCACTTCACCCAGGCCGACGTGCTCGCCCTGCTGGACGCGCATCCCGACTGGATCGCCATCAACCAGCACGTGCAGCAGAAGCCGGCCACGGAAACCCAGACCTCCAAGGAAAACCCATGACCTTCAAGACTGATCAGGAAGCCTTCTGGGCCGGCGAGTTCGGCACCGAATACATCCAGCGCAACCAGGGCGATGCGCTGCTGGCCTCCAACCTCGACTTCTTCGGCAAGGCACTGCGCCAGGCGCGTGGCATCAAGAGCTGCATCGAGTTCGGCGCCAACATCGGCATGAACCTCAAGGTGCTCAAGCTGCTGCACCCCGGCATCGACGTACACGCGATCGAGATCAATGCCGAAGCCGCGAAACAGCTGGGGGAGGTAATTCCGCCAAGCCAGGTGCACAACTGCTCCATTTTGGACTTCGTCCCGGCTCGTCAGTGGGACCTGACCCTCATCAAGGGTGTGCTCATCCACATCGACCCCGAAGTGCTGCCGCAGGTCTACGACAAGCTGGTCGCCGCCTGTGGCCGCTACCTCATGGTGGCCGAGTACTACAACCCGGCGCCGGTGGCCATTCCCTACCGTGGCCACAGCGACCGCCTGTTCAAACGCGATTTCGCGGGCGAGATCATGGACCGTCACCCGCAGCTGCAACTGGTGGATTACGGCTTTGCCTACCGCCGCGACCCCAACTTCCCGCAGGACGACATCACCTGGTTCCTGATGGAAAAACGCTGATCGTCTGTTGAGAAACCACACCATGCTGACCTACTGCAAACGCTGCGTGATGCCGGACACCAAGCCCGATCTGCACCTGGACGAACACGGCATCTGCAACGCCTGCCGCAGCTACGAGGCGCGCAAGGAGGTGGACTGGGGCGCGCGTTACCAGGACCTGCTAAAGGTATTGGAGAAGTACCGTCGCCCCGACGGCAGCCATTGGGACTGCATCGTGCCGGTCAGCGGTGGCAAGGACAGCACCTACCAGGTGGTGCGCATGCTGCAACTGGGCCTGAACCCGTTGTGCGTGACCTCATCCACCTGCGACCTTTCGCCGCTGGGCCGCGCGAACATCGAGAACCTCAAGCGCCTGGGCGTCGACCACATCGAGTTCTCGCCCAACCCGCTGGTGCGGGCCAAGCTCAACCGTGTTGGCCTCACACAGGTGGGCGACATCTCCTGGCCCGAACACGTGGGCATCTTCACCATTCCCGTTCGCGCGGCCGTGCAGTTCAACGTACCGCTGATCGTGTGGGGCGAAAACTCGCAGAACGAGTACGGCGGTCCAGCGGCCGCCGCCGAGAACAACGTGCTCAACCGCCGCTGGCTCGAAGAGTTTGGCGGCCTGCTGGGCATGCGCGTGTCCGATCTGATCGGTCAGGAAGGCATTGAAGCGAAACACCTGATCCCCTACACCTACCCCACCGACGAGGAACTGCAGCGCGTGGGCGTGACCGGCCTCTTCCTGGGCCACTACCTTCCGTGGGACGGCCTGTCCAACACACTGATCGCGCAGGCCAACGGCTTCCAGAGCTACCACAAGGTGGTCGAAGGTTCGATGGTCAACTACGAGAATCTGGACAACCACCAGACCGGCATCCACGACTACTTCAAGTTCCTGAAGTTCGGCTTTGGCCGCGCCACCGACCTGGCCTGCCTTCACATCCGCCGCGGGCGGCTGACGCGGCAGGACGGGCTGGAAGCCGTCAAGCGCCTGGACGGCCTGTTCCCCTGGGAATACCTGGGCAAGCCCCTCACGGACATCCTCCGACCGCTGGGGTTGACGGAGGACGAGTTCATTCGGGTCTGCGACAAATTCACCAACAAGAAGATCTTCAAGCGCGACTTCAGCGGTGCACTCTTGAAGGACCGCGACGGTAATCTGACCAAAATTAACTACGACAACGTCTGAAGCATGAAAGTTGGTGTCATCGACTACGGCGTGGGCAACCTGGGTTCGGTCCTGCGCGCGCTGGAAGAGTTACGCGTGACACCGGTGCTGGTCAACCGTGCGACCGACATGCACGCCACCGATTGCCTGATCCTGCCCGGCGTGGGCAACTTCGCCGATTGCGTGCGTCTGCTTGATGACGGCGGCTGGACCACCGCACTGCACGACGAAGTGCTGGGCTACAAACGCCCGCTGCTGGGCGTGTGCGTGGGCATGCAGCTGCTGGCCGACAGCAGCACCGAAGGCGCGGCCGAGGGGCAAGACACGCCGGGCCTGGGCTTCATACCCGGCCAGGTGCGGCACCTGCGCAGCTTCGGCTGTACCTTGCGCGTGCCGCACGTGGGCTGGAACGGCATCACCCGCACCCGCACCCGCACCGATGACCACCTGCTGGCCGGCATGCCCGACGGCACCGACTTCTACTTCGTGCACAGCTACGCCTTCGCGCCGCAAGACAGCGCCGACGTGCTGGCCACCACCGACTACGGCGTGCCGGTCACGGCGGCGGTGCGGCGCGGCCATGTGTGGGGTACCCAGTTCCACCCGGAAAAGAGCTCGCGGGCTGGCTTTCGGCTGCTCAAGAACTTTATCGAAGGACCGCCATGCTGAAAGTGCGGGTCATCCCCACCCTGCTGTGGAAGCAGTTCGGACTGGTCAAGGGGGTGGGCTTCGACAGCTGGCGCCGAGTCGGCCCGGTGCTGCCGGCGATCAAGGTCTACAACCAGCGCGAAGTCGATGAGCTGGTGCTGGTCGACATCGTGGCCCACCAGTCGGACGACGACCCGGATTTCGAGTCCATTGGCGAATTTGGGCAGGATTGCTTCGTGCCGCTGACCGTGGGCGGGGGCATCACCCGCATCGGCCAGGTGCAGCGCCTGTTGCGGGCGGGCGCCGACAAGGTGGCGGTCAATACCGCCGCCTACACGCACCCCGACCTGGTCAACCAGATTGCAAGCCGCCACGGCGTTCAGTGCGTGGTCGCCAGCATCGACGTGCGCGCCCAGGACGGTGGCTGGGCCTGCTTCAGCCATGCGGGCCAGCGGGCCACCGGCCGCGACGTGGTGGCCTGGGCGCGAGAGCTGGAAGACCGTGGCGCGGGCGAGATCCTGATCACCTCCATCGAGCGTGACGGCACCATGCAAGGCTACGACCTGGCATTGGTCGAGGCCGTGGTGAATTCGGTCAATATCCCTGTCATTGCCTCGGGTGGCGCTGGCAATTACCAGCACATGGTCGATGCGGTCACGCATGCGGGCGCCTCGGCCGTGGCCGCGGCCAGCATCTTCCATTTCACCGAACAAACCCCCGCCGGCGCCAAGGCTGCTCTGGCCGCCGCCGGGGTGCCGGTGCGCCAGGCGTTCGTGTCCGACGCGGCCCGATGAACAACAACGCGGCGGCGCGCGTGGCGATTCGGGTCGATGCCTCGGCCGCCATCGGTACAGGTCACCTCAAACGCTGCCTGTCACTGGCTCAGGCGCTGACCGAAGCGGGCGGCGAGGTCCGTTTCGTCTGCCGCCGACTCGACGCCGTGGCGGCGCAGGTGCTAGCCGCGGTCTCGGAGCCTGTGTGCTGGCTGCCTGCGCCATCTGATGCCATGAAACCTGAGCCCGAGGCCCCCCCGCACGCGGCCTGGGCCGGTGTGCCGCAGATGCAAGACGCGCATGACACGGCAGAGGCCTTGAACGGCTGGTCACCCCACTGGGTGGTCGTCGATCACTACGCCTTCGACGCGCATTGGCACAACACGGTGCGGGAAGCGCTGGGCTGCCGCTTGCTGGTCATCGACGACACGGCCGACCGACCGCTTGACGCCGACGTCCTGCTGGACCACAACTGGGACGCCGATCACCATGCCAAGTACGCAATGCGCCTGCAGCGTGAGCCACTGCGCCTCTTGGGTCCGCGCTTCGCGTTGCTGTCCACGGCGTACCGGAGCGCACCGCGCCACAACTTTCATGACCGGGTGCGCAGCGTCGGGATTTTCATGGGCGGCACCGACCCTGGCGGCATTTCGGCGCGCGTGCTG
>JAYRNS010000190.1:0-3920 GCA_041912075.1 Anaerolineae bacterium | reverse complement strand
TACGTGCATGTCATCATTCCAGCCAGGACCTGTGCTCCTGCGAGCAAAACCTGGTCACCATAAAAGGAGAAGAATCATGCGACAAGTCATTGTCTATCCGGGAGATGATGGTTATTGGGTAGCCGAATGTCCCTCGTTGCCAGGTTGCATCAACCAGGGCAGATCGAAAGAAGAAGCAGTCGCCAATATCAAAGAGGCCATTCAGGGATACATCGCCGCCCTCGAGGAAGACGGTTTGCCTATCCCAGCAGAACACTTCGATACATTAAAGATAACCACTTGATCCTGCGCCGCGATGAACCCTTTGCCCAGGTTGTCGTACCTGACCATAAGGAACTCGATCGTGGCACACTGCGGGCTATCATCCGGCAGGCCGGTCTCAGTGTAGACGAGTTTGTGGAACTGCTCTGACACAGACTGCGCGCAGCGTTGGCCATCTACGCCTCACGCCTCACGTTGCGTATTACTTTCCCTCCAGCCCCTCAATCGCATTCACCGCGGCATCCCGTGCGGCCAGAATCTCCGCCCGGCTGCCGGCCAGCCACATGCGGCCAAATCGACCTACCGACGAGATGTGTGCAATGCTGATCTTGGCTGCTTTTTCGGCCTCGTTGGCCGCCAGGTTGATGTACGCCGCCGGCGCCACTTCCAATACCAGCATCGTCTGCCCCGGCACAATCATGCTGCCCCGCCGGAAACGGTTGATCAGCTGCGCCTGGTAGGGGTCGATGTTGTCGATGACCTGCAGGGAGGCTACTTCGGGCTTGACGCGATCGGTCTCCTGCACGCCCAGGCTGTGCAGGATGACGCGTCCCGCCTGAAGCACTTCCGCCTGTGACATGGAGTGAACCTCGAACATGCCGAACTCACGTTCGACGACCTGGGCACCCGGTCGAGCGTCGGTGCTCTTGACTGCGACGTCGACAATGCGGAACACCTCGTTGCCTGGCGCCATCTCCACGTAAAGTGACGCCATGCCCTCGGTCGGCAGGTCGCCCTGCGTGATCGTACCCACAAAGGCGGCATACTGCGGCTGCATGCGGTTCAACAGACAGTATGCGCGTAGCTGAAGATTACCGGCCATTGTAACTCCTTTATCCTTCACTGCTCACTGGCAGCGTAACGTGCCAGAACCGTCGCCACGATGCTGGTCACCTGGGCCAGGTCGATCAGCGGTGGC
Source organism: Anaerolineae bacterium (assembly GCA_041912075.1). Taxonomy (GTDB): domain Bacteria; phylum Chloroflexota; class Anaerolineae; order SSC4; family Amarolineaceae; genus SSC4. The sequence goes on along the minus strand of JAYRNS010000190.1, from coordinate 2,740 downwards.
TCCGCCGGCGCGACAGCCGCTGGCGTGTCTGCGACGCGCTCTACGAAGCGCAGACCCAATTCGTAGGCTGTGTCGTGGGCCAGTGCCGTGACCGTGTCGTTGTCATGCAGCACGACCTGGGTCACACCCGCCCATTTGACCCACTGCTCGACGTCGGCTTCGGTTATGATCTGTCGTGCCATACCGTGCTTCGCCAACCTTCGTTCGCACCCGGAGGTGCGAATGCCTCACCCTTTTGTTCTCCATCCACCAGATCAAACGAGCGAAAACGCACCGACCAGTGTGCAGCGCCGCGCCCGGGTAAAGATGCGGGCGGTGGTCAGCCCTTCACCGGAGGCGCCGGCAATGGTGAAACTGGTCGGTCCCTCGCCGCCAAAACCGATACCGGCAAACGACGGCGCATTCTTGACGAAGATTGTCGAGTTGATCGCCTTGCCAAAATCACTCATGTGATTGATGTTCGACGAGTGGATCAACGCCGTGTGGTGCAGGTTGCCCTCGACCTCCACCGCCACGTCCATCGCCTCCTGGAAAGTGTGCACCCGCACCAGGGGCAGCACCGGCATGATCTGCTCGTGACGTACCAGCGGGTGGTCCCGGCCGACTTCGACGACGACCAGACGCAGACTCTCGTCGGCCGCGATGCCGATTTCGCGCAGAATGACGTGCGCACTTTTGCCAACAAAAGCCTTGTTGATGTGCTGCTGATCGTCGAGCACCACGTTTTCCAGCTGCTTCAAATAGCGTGGTTCGAGCACCAGGGCGTCGGACTGGCCCAGGCAGCGCACAAAGTCATCGGCGATGTGTTCGGTGACGATGATTTCCTTTTCGCACGTACAGGGCAGATTGTTATCGAACGACCCGCCAGCCACGATCTCGCGCGCCGCTTTGGCAGGGTCGGCGGTGTCGTCGACAATCACCGGTGGATTGCCGGCCGCGGCACCGATCGTACGTTTGCCGCTCCCCATGGCCAGGCGCACCACCGCACTGCCACCAGTCACGCAGAGCAGTGAGATCTTGCGGTGGCTCATCAGGGCGCGGGTCGTATCCAGGGGACAGTCACGTATCCCCACCAGACAGTTAGGGGGACCGCCGGCCTTTTCGATGGCCTGGTTGAGCAGCCCCATGGTCTCGAAGGAAGTGCGCTGCGCGGATGGGTGTGGGGCAAAGAGGACCGTGTTACCACCGGTGAGCATGCTGATGGCGTTGTTGATGACGGTGGCCACCGGGTTGGTGATCGGCAGCAGCGCCAGAATGATGCCAAACGGCGCCGGTTCCAGGACCGTCATGCCAAAGTCGCCGATCTGAATCCCGGTGGGCAAATCCTCGACGCCCGGCGTCTTCTCGGCCGCCAGCACGTTCTTGAGCACTTTGTCCGACACACGGCCCAGCCGGGTCTCGTCGACCGCCATCTGCGCCAGGCGGTGGCTGTGGTCGATGGCCGTCCTGCGGATGGCCTCGATGATCTTTTTGCGCTGCGCAATACTCACCAGACGGTAACGCTGAAAGGCCGCATCGGCGGCCGCCACCGCGTCGTCGGCCGTGGCAAAGACACCTGGCGGACCCACCGGCTGCGGCCCAGCTTGCCCGTCAAGCCGGGTCATGATGCGCCGGACCATCTCACTCACCTGGCTTTCGTCTACCGTAACGCTCATATCGTTTGCCTCCTACCACGCACTGACCATGGCCTGCGCCACGTCGATATCTTGTTCGGCGGACCCGCCGCTGGCGCCCACGCCGCCAATCACAACCCCGTTCTCCACCAGCGGAAACCCGCCGCCCACAATGGTCAGCCCTGGCATGCTGGCGTCGATGCCAAAGAACTGCGCACCGGGCTGAGCATGCCGGGCCAGCTCGTGCGTGGCCATCCGCACCGTGGCTGCGGTCGCGGCCTTCTGCGGTGCCAGGGTGATGCTCACGACCAACGCACCATCCATGCGGCGCATTTCACACAGGTTGCCCGCATCGTCAGCGACGGCCACAACCATCGGGACACCGATCGCGGCGGCTCGCCGCATGCCGGCTTCGATCAGACGATCACACCGCGACAGGGTCAACCCGGCGTGTTCAGTGTGAGACATGGTCTGTTCCTTTGACGTCTCGCGCAGCGTCTTTTCGATGATCCGTTTGATTTCACGCTGCTCGTCGATACGTGCCATCATGTACAGCAGGTCCGACAGACGGTTCACGTAACGCAGCAGGTTTGGATTGACCGGTTCTGCCCGGTTGAGCTCGACCAGCAGACGTTCGCCGCGCCGCACGATGGTCCGCGCCAGATCGATCGCGGCGGAAGCCAGCGAGCCACCTGGGCGTACGAACTGGTTGGTGGCGATGAATTCCGCCTCGTAACTGTCGATCGTACACTCCAGATTGGCCACCTGGTCGGAACTTAGGGCCACCTGTTTCGAGTTGACGCCGGGCGGTGTGGCCAGTTCGGCCATCAGACCAATCAGTTCGCCCTGCAAAAACAGGATGTTGCGGCAAATGTCATCGTGGCGGGTCGTGGCCCGCGCCATGCCCAGAGCCGACGTGGCCTCGTCGAGTGTGCCGTACACCTGCACGCGCGGGTCGTCTTTGTTGACCACAACTCGGCCAAGCAGCGAGGTCTGCCCGGCATCACCGAACCGTGTGTAGATGTGACCGGCATGACTTGGCGGCGTGTTGGACCCGGGTGCCGGACCGGTTGGCTGGCTGTGCTGCGTATTCTCGCCCATGGTTACAGGTTGACCGTATCGATAAT
>JAYRNS010000189.1:0-2942 GCA_041912075.1 Anaerolineae bacterium | reverse complement strand
GCCGGCCACGAACAAGCTGGTCGCCGTCCGGCTGTCGTGTTGTCACCTGCCACCTACAACGCCAAAGTCGGTTTGGCGCTATTGTGCCCCGTCACAACTCAAGTCAAGGGTTATCCGTTCGAGGTCATGATTCCCGGCGGGTTACCGGCCAGCGGCGCCGTTCTGTCCGATCAAATCAAGAGCCTGGATTGGCAGGCACGCCGCGCCGAATTCATTTGTGAGTTACCAAATGACGCTGTGACCGAGGTGCTGCAGAAGGTTGGCGTGTTACTGTCTGAGTGACCGTTCCTCTACCCAAAACCGATTGTGTTTCAAGGGGTTGTACCACTTGCCCGAGACGTTGAGGCAGGCAGGGCCCGCCCAGGACCAAAGACGGATTGATCAGGAGTTGGCACATTGGGAGCCCGTCATTCCGGTTCCATTCGAGCCGGCACACGTCGCGGACACGGTCAGGATCTTTGGCGAGACGGTGGACAAAATCGAAGACGGTTACTTCACGCCCGTCGACCTGGATACCCTGCAGGCCCGTCTGCCCGGAACGACACGGACCTTTGCCTCGGAGATTTGCCGGCGCTGCGACGCCCGTTTTTCGTGTGCGTCCTACCGCGCGTATGCCCACGCGGCCAGCCGGGGCACAGAAGTGCGCTTCCGGTAGTACTTCGATGACTTCGGTGACGACATCGAGCAGAGCGAACGCATCGCCAGCGGATTGCCTGACTGGGCCGCCTGAGTGCAACACATTAGCGATGGAAGCTGGCGGTCTAGACGGGCCTGGCCCAGTGGAAGACCTTTGTGAAATGGGATATGTTGACGCCTGGCGCCGGCGCAATCCAACCGTACGGGACTATTCTTGGACCAACCACAATGGCACCCGTACCCGCGTAGACTACGTTTTCCTCGCGAAGCCCCTCGCACCGATGTTGAAGAACGCCTTCTACGATCATGATGGCACTGGCACTACCGTTTCCGATCATGATCCGCTCATTGTTGACCTAAAAGAAAAGACTCGCATGAGCCGGGTATTGGATAACCTGCGTCGCGCCGGGCGCCGGCCAGCTGATAGAGGCGCCCGCAGTGTTGGCTAAGCTGCAGCCCAAGTTCGATGCCAACCAGGAGCATCAGCTCCAGGCGGTGATTTCTTTGGTTCCTTGCGGTCAGTGGAGCATCGTGTTGGGGTTTTCGGCCAGCGTGCGCAGCCCAATGACGCGCTCTCGACCTGTTATTCGTGCATTCGCGCCCCATTCGCGGACGGCCGCCGCACCTTGTACGCCGCCACCTGCGCCACGATCGCTGGCCGGAACAACGCCGCCGGCGGCCGCACCAGGTGCATCACCTCCCGGACCACCTGCTGCACCTGGTGGTTGACCGTGCCAGCCTCCATGGCCGCACCAAGGTAAACCTGCATCACCCGCGACATCCGTGACGGCCGGCCACCCACCGTCGTAGGGTAGCGCATATCTTCACCCGTCGCCATCAGCCACGGGGTTTTGTTGACCTCGGCCAGCACCCGCTGGAAACGATTCGCCAGACCATGCAAACTGCCGCCTGGCTGCCGCTGTGCCTGCTCGCGCAGGACACGGTCGAGCGTCTGCGCTCCCATGGCTCCCACGGTCATCCCCTGTCCATAAACCGGGTTAAAACCACAGACAGCATCCCCCAGCACAACCAAGCCCTCCGGCCAGCGGACGAGCCGCTCGTAATGCCGCAGGCGGTTTTCCGTGCGCTGATAACCGTAGATCGGCGTCAGCGGTTCCGCATCTTTGATGATCTCGTACAGTGCAGGGGTCGACATCTGGCGTGTGAACTCGAGAAAACCGGCCTCGTCCGTCGGTGCTTTCACCTCACCAATACCCCCCAACGTCACAATCCAGCGGTCCCCTTCGATTGGATAAATCACCCCGGCGCGCGGGTTGACCAGCGGCTCACCGCTGACCAGGTAAACCTTCCAATCAGCCCGGAACCCGGCCGGCTTGCGGTACCAGCGCGAGGCGTAGCTGAGAAAGGAGTTGATGACTGTTTCCTGCGGTCCTTCGTAACCGAGGGCACCCAGCCACTCGGGTAGCCTCGAGCTGCGGCCACTGGCATCCACCACCAGGTCCGCTGCCAGGTCAGCGGTCGCAGCCAAACCGGCCGCCGCGGCCTGGCGTTCGCGGAGGCGCACGCCGGTTACCGTCCGGCTCTCCGCATCAGCCAACAGACCCTGGACGTCGGTGCTCGTCACAAACTGCACGGCATGGTTCTGCACGAGGCGCTGGCGGACCTGCCATTCTAACAGGTCCCGGCTGCACGTCTGCGTCACCATGTCGGAGGGAGCACGCGGTGCCCAGCCCACGGCTGTGTGCCACGCCACGTCAGCACCCCAGTCGACGGTGGGGGCGCCAGCGGCCGCCAGTTCTTCCGGCAGGCCGGGCAACAGCTCATTCAGGATACGCTGACCGCGCACCAGCAGCACGTGCGCGTGGCGCGCCTGTGGCACCCCTTTGCGCGGATCGGGGGCGCTGGGGAAGGTATCGCGCTCGACGAGGGTCACTTGTGTGAAGTAATCGGCCAGCACGCGCGCGGCCAGCAGCCCGGTCATGCTGCCGCCTATTACCAGGGCGTGGCCGTAAGGTTTGTTCGTTGGCTGGGGTGACATCTGAAATCCTTTCGCGTTGGATTTGGAGTGCGGCAGCATGGGGCGATCGCCGGAACTGTTTGGCTATTGGTTTCAGTGCAGCGGCGGTCGCCCGATGCTGCCGTTTTGGCTAATCGTTGTGAAGAGCCGTACCACAGCGCAAGCCACGCTTGCGCACTCCAAGGCGCAAGCCACGCTTGCGCACTCCAAGGCGCAAGCCACGCTTGCGCACTCCAAAGTGCGGGCCCGGCTTGTGCATGCCAGGTGGTGGGTTCATTGTAGTGATATGGCTATCATCGCGCAAGCTGAGGAGCGGATGCCAGCCCAG
>JAYRNS010000188.1:0-12721 GCA_041912075.1 Anaerolineae bacterium | reverse complement strand
TGGATAGGCTTGATTTGAGTGACCGCATTGCATTGCTCGCAGAAATGAGTGGCTGCATCCATTGGGATCAGGTCACATCGGTGCAGCCTGATGGCGCGGAAGATGTGTTCGATCTCACTGTTTCCGGTTTGCACAACTTCGTCGCTGACAACATCATCGTCCACAACTCGATCGAACAGGACGCCGACATCGTGCTCTTCGTCCACCGCGAAGAGATGTACGATGCCAACACCGAGCGCAAAAACATCGCCGACATCATGGTGGCCAAACACCGCAACGGTCCGACGGGAACGGTGTCACTCTATTTCCGCAAAGAGCTGACTCTCTTCACCGACCTGGAAGTGGTGCGCGAGCACCTGGAGCCGGAATGAGTGCTGTCATGAAAGGTTTTCCTGGTTTCCCCGCCGGTGACCTGCCCGGCGTGGCGCTGCCGGCGTTTTTCTTCAGCGACCTGCTGCCGCTGATCGACGACCTGGCCGAGCTGAAGGTGACGCTGCATGCGCTGTGGCTGCTCGACAGCAAACCGGGTACGCTGCGTTTCGTGCAAACCAGCGAGTTAGTGGGCGACGAGCGTCTGCGTGCCGGCCTGGCCGAACAGGAGATCGCCGAGGGTCTGGAGCGTGCCGTGGCACGCGGCACCTTGCTGCCCATCACGGTCGACCGCTACGGGCAGACGATGACCTGGTACTTTCTCAACGATGAGCCCGGCCGCGAGGCCGTGGCGCGCGTGCAGCGCGGTCTCGTTCCCGAATTCGACGATCCACTGGCGGATAACACCGGGCTGCGCGCCGCGCGACCCAATATCTTCGTCCTGTACGAGCAAAATATCGGGCTCTTGCAGCCGATCATCGCCGATGAACTGCGCGATGCCGAGCTGCGTTACCCGGCCGACTGGATCGAGGACGCGTTTCGCATCGCCGTCGAACAGAACAAACGCGCCTGGCGTTACATCCGGGCCATTCTGGAGCGTTGGGCGAGCGAGGGGCGCGACGCGGTGACGGACCCAGCAAAGCCACCAGCCCGTGCCCGCCGCTCCAAAAACAAACGCGTCGACCCCTACGCCTGGTGAAAGCCGATCGAGGTGACCCGTGAAGAGTCTGGCCGAAGTCCTGGATCGCGTGGCGCGTGACCATCCCGTTGCGCAGCCGCCCGAACAAGCCGCTGCCCAAGCCGCGGCGGATCCGTCCGTCTGCCCAATCTGCCACGGGGCCGGGTACGTCGTGTACGACGTGCCGGTGGGTCATCCCGATTTTGGCCGGCCGCAGCCTTGCCGTTGTACACTGCAAATACAGGCGTCCGACCACGCTGCCCAACTGCGCACGTTGAGCAACGTCAGCCACCTGCAGCGGCTGGTGTTCGAGCGTTTTCTGCCCGAGGGCATTGGGCTGTCGACAGAGCGGCGGCGCAGCCTGCGCGCGGCCTACGAGCACGCCCGCCGCTACGCCGAACACCCCGAAAACTGGCTGGTGCTCCACGGCGGCGTCGGCACGGGCAAAACCCACCTGGCCGCCGCGATCGCCAACGAACGCCTGGCCCACAACGAGCCCGTGCTGTTCGTCGTCGTACCCGACCTGCTGGATACACTGCGCAGCGCCTTCAGCCCGACGTCGGAAACCACCTTCGACGAACGGTTCGAGCAGGTGCGGTCGGCACCGTTGTTGGTCCTGGACGACCTGGGCGCCCACAGCACGACGCCCTGGGCGCAGGAGAAGCTGTACCAGATTATCAACTTCCGCTACAACACGCGCCTGCCCACCGTGATCACGACCAACTACCGGCTGGACGAGATCGACGAGCGGGTACGTTCCCGCCTGACCGACCCCGAGATCAGCACCGTGATCGAGATCAATGCCCCTGATTTTCGCGCCGGCAAGGACACGTCCGACCTTGGACTGAGCAGCCTGGTGATGCACGAGGACCAGACCTGGGCCAGTTTCGACCTGCGCACGCACGAGCTGCCGGCCGAGCAGCGCGAGAGTCTGCGCCGCGCGCTGGCTGCAGCCCAACGCTATGCGGATGATCCGTCAGGCTGGCTGGTGTTTACGGGTCCCTACCATTGTGGCAAAACTCACCTGGCCGCCGCCATTGCGCTGGAGCGTAAAGCGGCCCAGGCAGATTACCCGCTGTTCGTTTTCGTGCCAGATCTGCTTGACTTCCTGCGCGCAGCGTTCAATCCAGCGAGTAATCTCTCGCTGGACAGGCGCTTCGAGCAGGTCAAAAAAGCGGGCCTCTTGATTCTGGACGACCTGGGCGCAGAAAGCAGCTCCAGCTGGGCCAATGAGAAATTGTTCCAGCTGCTCAATTATCGTTATGTCGCCAAGTTACCCACCGTGATCACGATCGCCAAAGACAACCTGCCCCTGGAGGAACGGCTGCACACGCGCGTGTTCGACCCGCGCCGCAGCGAAGAAATCGCCATGACCGCCCCGGCCTACCGTGCCGGCAAGGGACGATCCAGTGGGTATGACACGCCGGGCCGCAGCCGTGCACGCCGCGGCTGACACAGGAGCCAGCATGCAAATCGCCATTCTCTCCGACATCCACGACAACGTCTGGTCGCTGGCCGCCGTGCTCGAGGCGGTCCAGACGGCCGACGTGCTTATGTGCTGTGGGGATTTGTGCTCGCCCTTCGTCATGACCCAACTAGGCGAAGGGTTTGCCGACCGGCCGGTCCACGTCGTGTTTGGTAACAACGACGCCGACCTGTTCCGCATCACGCGCAATGCGGCCGGGTTTCCCCAGGTACAGATCCACGGTGCCTTCTTTGCCGATACCTTTGACGGGCGTACCGTGGCCGTCAACCACTACGACGACATCGCCCTGGCCATCGCCCGCGGCCAGACCTATGACGTCGTCTGTTACGGGCACAACCACGATTTTAAGATCGAGCCGGTTGGCAAAACGCTGACCATCAACCCGGGCGCGGTTATGGGCTACAACCCAATCAAACGCGCCGATGTGCCGTGCACGTTCGTGATCTACGATACGCAGACCCACGCCGCCCAAGGTTACCGCATCGGCGCGGCAACCGGGCCATTGGGCGAGGATCGGCGAGTGTTGGTCCACGGGTGATTCGCGGACGGCCATTCGCACCGCCCTGTCCCGGAACCAACCCTTTTCCCTCAGCGTCCTCACCCCTATGCCGCAGCGTTCGCCCGGCGTACTTGGGGATTTGCCCGATCGATGGTACAATTCTTAGTGGTGCGCCGCAAGGCGCATTTTGTGTGCCGTGGTGTGAATCGCCTGACCCGCGGTCACGCTTGCAGCACACGTTTCGAGGTTAAAGACACGAGGTCATAGACACATGGAAGGAATCGTGAAAAAGTTCGTGCCAGCCCTCCTGGTGGCCACCTTTGTGCTGGCCGCCTGTGCCCAGGCCCCCACACCGGTGGCCGTTGCCACGCGTACCCCCATGCCAACGTTTACCCCCACACCCGACGCCACCGCGACCCCAGTCCTGGCGCCGACCAAAACGCCGACCCCGGAGCCAACGGCCACGCCAACCCCGGAAGGTACCCCCACCGCCACACCGACCAACACACCGAGCGCCAAACCGGTGGCCGTCATACGTTCACAGACGGCCAACGTGCGCGGCGGGCCTAGCACGGCCTACGCCATCATTGGTCGCGTGAGCAGTGGCCAGCGCTACGACATCGTGGGTAAAAATGCCGACGGCAGCTGGTGGCAGATCTGCTGCGTCGGCGGTCAGCAGGGTTGGATCACGGGCGACCTGGTGGCGACCGAAGGGGATACCGGGAGTGTGGCCGTGGCCACCAACATCCCGGCCCCACCGGTCCAGCCGACCCGACCACCGGCGCCGCCGCGCCAGCCCACACCCACCAGCCCGCCGGCCCCACCGCCTCCCCCACCGCAGCCGACGTTTCCGTTCAGCCTGGTGCGCGGGTCCGAGACGTGTGCGCCCAATGCCGGCACGACCTATTTCAATGGCTTTGTCCGCTACCGCAACAACACACCGCGCAACGGTGTGTGCGTGCACATTGCCTTCTTCGGACCACGCCAGACCAAGTGCTCGGGCTGTGGCGGTGTCGGTGACGGTGTCTGGGGCTTTTCACCCTTTGGCGCGGGTGTGCCGCCAGCCGGTACCCCGGTCGAAATCTTCGTCGTCGAATGCCCGTCCGGCTTCCCTGAAGGCGGTCAGAATGAGGGCACCGGCTTTGGCACGTTGACACCGCTGTCCGAGAAGTTTACGTACACGATCAACGGCGGTGTCCAGTGCACGGGCATCACGTTCGTCGGTGACTGAGTTGAAACTCAACCATGGGGCGGCAGGGTTACGCAGAGACCGCCGCCCCGTGGTCTGGACAGCGGCGGTCGGCGTGACGCTGGCACTGCTGGTTGCCGGCCTCGTCTTCGGTCACGCGTCGATCGAAAAATGGCTCTACCAGCAGACTGGCGAGACTGCCCTGTTTCCCCAGCTCAAAGGCCTCACCGACCTGGTGGCCGGTTTGGCACGCCCCGCGGTCGAAACGGCCGACCTGGTGCCGATCGAGCATGCCGGTGTCAATCCATTTGGTGTAAACGTCTTTCTGGAGCAGGAAGTCGAGCCGGCCAAACGTGAGCGGGCCGTCCAGATGGCGGCCGCGGCCGGCTTCCACTGGCTGCGCCAGGAATTCCCCTGGGAAGACATCGAGATCAGCGCCAAGGGCGATTTCTGGGACCACAAGTTCAACCAGTCGGCCTGGGACAAGTACGACCACATCGTCGACCTGGCCGAAAAGTACGATATGGAGCTGATCGTCCGCCTGAGCAACCCACCGGCCTGGTCACGCGCCGCCGGCAATGCCAATGGCACGTACGCACCGCCCGACGATTTCAAAGATTTCGGTGATTTCGTCGAAGCCGTCGTATCGCGTTACCGCGGTCGGGTGAAATACTATCAAATATGGAACGAACCCAACATCTACCCTGAATGGGGCGAACAGGCCGTCGACCCCGAGGCCTACGCCGAGCTGCTGAAGGTGGCGGCCACGCGGGCGCGTGCCGCCGATCCCAACGCGGTCATCATTCTCGGTGCCCTCGCCTCGACGATCGAGCTGACACCGACACCACCCTACGGGCTCAACGACCTGACGTATCTGCAGCGACTGTACGATGCCGGCGCGGCACCGTACTTCGATATCGTCGCCATGCAGGGTTACGGTCTGTGGTCGGCGCCCACCGACCAGCGCATGCACCCCCGCGTCATGAACTTCGCGCGGCCGCGCTTCGTGCGCGATCTGATGGTGCGCAACGGCGATGCCCACAAAGCGATCTGGATCAGCGAGATGAACTGGAACGCCGTGCCCGATGACATCGCCGACAAACGTTTCGGCCAGGTGACCCCGGAAGACCAGGGGTCGTACCTGGTGCAGGCGTATGCGCGCTTGCAGGCAGAATGGCCGTGGCTGGGTGTCGCCAACACCTGGTATCTCAAACGGGCGACTGACCAATGGGAACTGGAGCGCAAGCCAGAGGCCTATTTTCGCCTGCTGACCCCCGGTTTCGAGCCACTGCCGGTCTACGATGCCCTCAAGGCCTATACGGCCCAGCCCCCGCAGCTGGGCCGCGGCTTTCACCAGGAAGATCACTGGGCGTTGGACTACACGGGCGGTTGGAATACCGTAGCAGATGCCAGGGCCGTGCTCGGACACTACCGGCTGGGCACGACGGCCGCCAGCACGCTGCGTTTCCGCGTGGGTGCGACGCCGCGCGTGACACTGGTCATCCCGCCCGGTGCGTCGCCCGCTGTGCAGGGTCAGGTCGACGGTCAGACCGTCAATCTGCAGCGCACGGCTGATCCGCAGCGCCTGGTCGTGGCCACCGACCTTGGCCCTGGCGTGCATGACATCGAGCTGCACGGAGAATTGGCAATCGACGGTATCCTGGTAGAATAACCGGACGATGATCCATCAGGTGCAGCGAGTGAGTCAGCGCATGGCAACCAAGAAGAAACCTGCCCCGCCCCAATCGAAACCAACGGTCCAGGCAACCACGCCCACCGCGGCGCGCTTACCAGCCCTGCGTCAGCTTGACCGGATGCTGGGACCCTGGATGCCCTATCTCATCCTGGGTCTCGCCACGTTTCTGCGCATCAACGACCTGGCGCGGCAGAGCCTGTGGGCCGATGAGGGCAACAGTGTCGCCCTGGCCGGCCGCAGTTTTGGTGAGATCGCCCAGGCCGCGGCGCTGGACATTCACCCACCCCTTTATTACTGGCTGCTGAGCCTCTGGACACGCATTTTTGGCACCTCCGAGGTGGCCGTGCGCAGTCTCTCGGTCGTGCTGGGGGTCGCCACGGTGTGGCTGGTCTACCTGTTGGGCCGTCGCCTGTTTGGCCGGGTCGCCGGGTTGGTGGCCGCTTTCCTCCTCGCCATGTCGCCCCTGCACGTGTACTACTCGCAAGAAGCGCGCATGTATGCGCTGCTGGCGTTCTGGGCAGCCCTGCTCATGCTCGGTTTTGTGCGCATCGTGCAGGACGAGATGGCCGACATGAAGAACCTGCCGCGCGAGCTGCCGCTGTTGGGCACGACGGCCGGGTTTGTCTACGTCATTGCCGGTATCGGCGGGCTCTACACGCATTACCTTTTCCCGATCATGCTGGCCATCTGCAACGTCATTTACGTGATCTGGCTGGCGACCACCTGGCGCACCCCGTACCGGCGGCTGCGCATCACGCGCTGGCTGTTCTTGCAGCTGGTTATCGTGGTGGGTTACTGGGCCTGGTTGGGTATCGGGCTCGAACGCATCCGGGCCTGGCCGGCACCCGACGTAACCCAACAGGGTCTGCCGGCCCTGGTCAGCGCACTCAAACTGTTGGCCTTTGGTCCCACCGCACGCGTTGTGCCGGACATCTGGTTCGTGCCAGTGGTGGCTCTGTTGATTCTGGGTGTGTGGCCGTTTGCACTGGGTCTGCGCCGCCGGCTGCCGCCCCACCAGGCCCGCTGGCCGGCCTGGGCAGTCGCCGTGGGCTGGCTGGCTGCGCCCATCGTGCTGATGCTGCTGCTGAACCTGTTCAAAGAAGCCTATCTAAAATTTCTGGTGATTGCCGCACCCGCCTTTGCCCTGGTTCTGGCGCGCGGGCTGCTGCTGCCACTGGCGCTGGTCCGTGAACAGCGTGAGCAGGCGGGTGCCGGTCGTGGCATGCCCCCGGGGCGTACGACGGGTATTGCCGCGCTGACCTGGCTGACGGTCGGTCTGGTCGGGGTGGCGATGGGCAGCGCGATCTCGCTGTCGGCCTATTACAACGATCCTACCCTGGCACGCGACGACTACCGCCGGATCGCCCGGACGATCGATGCCCTGGCAACGCCCGATGACGTCGTGCTGCTGAATGCACCGGGTCAAGGCGACGTTTTCGACTATTATTATCATGGCAGCCTGCCAGTTCTGGCTTTGCCGGCCGAACGTCCACCCGATGCCGTGAAAACGATTCAGACCCTTGAACAGAAGCTCGCTGACCATCACCGGGTGTATGGCATCTTCTGGGCAACCAACGAGAGTGACCCGCAGCGTGTCGTCGAGACGTGGCTCGACCAGAACGCGTTCAAAGTCCAGGACAGCTGGTTCGGCAACGTGCGGCTGGTCACGTACGCCTTGCCCGAGGAGATGCCCTCCAGCGCACGGGCGTTGGACGTGGCCCTTGATGACGTCGCGCGTTTGCAGGGTGTTTCGATGCGCGATAGCCCCGTGCCGGCTGGCGATGTGGTACAGCTCAGCCTGCACTGGTTGGCCGGCAACCCGGGGGATACCCGCTACAAGGTGTTTCTGCAGCTGCTCGACGCGGACAGCCAGATCGTGGCCCAACGCGACGCCGAGCCGGTGGGTGAGAGCCGGCCAACCAACACCTGGCAGCCGGGTGAGACGATCGTCGACCGGCACGGCCTCCTGGTACCACCCGGCACGCCCCCCGGAACCTACCGTCTGATCACGGGTCTCTACGATCGCGCCAATGGGCGTCGTGTATCGACCAGTGAGGGCGATGCCATCGAACTGGGCACGGTGCAGGTGGTGCGGCCGATCACGTTACCGTCACGCGACGCCTTCACCATATTATTCGACCGGCGTGAGACCTTTGGGCCGGTCGACCTGCTGGGTTTCAGCCGCTACCCGCGCGGCTATGGTCACGCACCCGAAACGGCGCTGCACCCCGGCGACCTGCTGCACGTCGATCTGTTCTGGCAGAGCCAGACGCCAGCCCAGACCGACCTGTGGGCGCTGGTCAGCCTGGGCGACCTGCCCGGTAACCGTGTGATCGAGGCGCGCCGTCCGCTCGGAGGTAGGGGGTACCCGACCAGCCAATGGGAAACGGGTGAGATCGTCCGTGACCAGCTCGACCTGCCCCTCCCGCCAGATTTGCCACGGGGTGAATACCCGCTGCACCTGGCGGTTTACGCTGAGGGTGGCGAACCGTTCGAAACCGTTACGCTGGGCACGATCCGCGTGTCGTGACACTTGAGGTTTCACAGTGCTTGGACTATAATCAGCCAGCGGGAGATACGCACATGCGGGATTGGGAATCGGCAGTCGAAAAGGCCATCCGCGAGGCCCAGGAACGGGGTGAATTTGACAACCTGGCCAATGCTGGCAAACCCCTCAACCTGGAGCCAAATCCCTACGCGCCCGATTTGGACCTTACGCACCACCTGCTCAAGGAGCAAGGTTTTGCCCCAGCCTGGATCGAAGAGGACAAGGAGATTCGCCAGGCGTACGCCGAGGCTACGGCTCAGGTCCAGCAGGCCCGACAGCGTTACCAGGAACGTCTGCTCGGCGCCGAGCTGCTGCCGCCGGTGCGCTGCCAGCAGGAACAGCACAGCGCCGGCCTGGCCTGGATCGCGGCACGGCAGCGATTTGCCGACCAGGTGACGGCGCTGAACCAGCGCATTCGGCTCTTCAACCTCAAGGTACCCATCGTCGACAAACAACGGCCTGAGCTGGACGCCGACGCCGAACTGCGTAAGCTCGGTATCGATCCCACCACCGGTGAACCGCCGCTTCCCAGTGCGACGCCCAACGAACCAGATGACGTGGTCGATGGCGAACGCGGCCGGCTGCAGGAGGCCTTGTACCGGCTGATCCAGGGACGCGAGAAAATGCCGCTCAGCCCGCCGTGGCACAATGCACGGCGTGCGACGATCTTTCGTTACATCAACCGGCTGCAGCAAATGAACGGGTCATCGGACGAACCGCCGGCCGACGAGGAGTGAGGAAGCACTTTGACTTTCAACGAATACCAACAGGCTGCCCTGCGGACGGCCAACACGGCACCGGAGCGTACACGGGGAGAGCGTCTGGCCCACTGGGCATTGGGTCTGGCCGGCGAATCGGGCGAAACCGCCGAGATGGTCAAAAAACACCTCTTTCACGACCATGAGCTCGACTATGCGGCGCTGGTCAAGGAGCTGGGGGACGTGTTGTGGTACCTGGCAGTCCTGGCCCGGGAATTGAATGTCGATCTGGAAGACGTAGCCTTGAACAATGTCGACAAGCTGCGCCAGCGCTATCCGCATGGTTTTCGGACGGAGGACAGTCTGAACCGCGTCAATGGCTAAGGCCACTCACCGCCGGTCGAGCTGGTCCAACAGGCGCCTGACATCGTCCAGGTCGCCCGTGTAAGTCGGTGGCTGGCCGGGTGGGGATCCTGGGGTCGATCCATCGTGCACCCAGAAGACGGGCATACCGGCCGCCTGCGCCGGTGCCACGTCACGCAGTGGATCGTCTCCAACCATCAAACATTCGGCCGGCGCCAGCTGCAAACAAGCGGCAATTTCGTCGTAATAGGCTGGCTGCGGTTTTGTGGTGTGCATGTTTTCGTAGGTGGTAACCAGGTCATACGGGAACTCGGTGACCGGCACGTTGGCCCAGGCCAGGCGGTGTTCGACGGCCCGTCGCGGAAACAAAGGATTCGTCGCGATGACCACGCGCAGACCATGGTCGAACGCCGTTTGCACGACTGGCCGCGCCGCAGGTCGTGCTGCGGTAAAACGGGCCAGGTCATTGAATCGTTCTTCGTAGAACTGGATGGTGATCGGTTCTATCGTTGCCCGCGGGATACCAATCAGGGGTGTAAAGGCTTCCCAGAAGACATCGGCGTTGGTGCGGTGACGATCATGTTCTGTCAGCATTACCCCGGTCGCCTGCTGCAGGGCAGCGACCAGGCGTGCCGGCGGGACGAGGTCAGCCACGTAAGCCGACAGCGCCTGAAAATAGGGTGGCAAAAACTGCTCTGGTTTGTTGTCCAGCAGCGTATCATCGAGATCGAACAAAATGGCTTTGATCAACTGCCTGCTCCCTGACTGGATGCCTGCCAATAATGGAGGTTGGTTCCGAGTTGCATCTACCTGACTACCGTGACCGCATCAGTGTGTACTTGTGGGTCATGTTAGCGGCACTGGCGATTGAATTCTTCGTTCAGCTGCCGGCACGCACGCTGACGTGGACCATCTTCGGCTCACCACTGACTGTCGACGTTACGACATCGACCCTGCTGGGCATTCCGCTGCTCGCTCTGACCGCCAGCGGCATGGAAGCGATCGTACGGGCGCACCCGTCTTTCCTGCGGGGTGAGCTGCGCCATACCTGGATACTGTGGGCGCTGCCGTGTGCACTGGTGCTCACCGCGTCCACGCTGCTGCCCTTACTGTCCACGCGTGTAACCTGGCTGGCCGGCCTGGCTGCCACCGGCACCGCCCTGGCCCTCGTAAGCATCGCCATCTACCATACGATCGACAACGACGACCCGGCTTATCACATTGCACGTCTGCTGCTCAACCTGGCGACGTATGCCACCGCCCTGCTGCTGTTTCTCCTGGTGTACCAAACGCGCACGCGCAGCCTGTTCTCCGGCACGGTGATCGTGCTCATCGCTACCCTGCTTGCCCTCGAGATTCTGCGCGGCGGCAGCCACGCCGGGTTACGTCAAATCGTCCAGTATGGTTTGTTGTGCGGCCTGATTCTGGGCGAGGCAACGTGGGCCCTCAACTACTGGCAGCTGCCCGGTCTCACCGGCGGCCTCCTGCTGCTTGTGTTGTTTTACCTGGTTGTCAGCCTGTCCCAGCAAGACCTGGCCGGCACCCTTCGCCGCCAGATCGTCGTCGAATACCTGATCATCGCCGGGGTTGCTCTGGCACTGATCTTCCTGCTGGCCCCCCACTAGTCCTGCGCGATGTGCCGAAGTGATGCGCGCTGATCCTTCGCAGATGGCATTTGCGTCAGTACGCCAGGGCCACCATTCGCGGACGGCATTCGCGCCTCGCACTTGGTCTACCCTTCACCCTCCGGCCAGCAAGCGGTCTGGCTGGTCCTGCCATGCCTCCCATGCCTCACGCCCCTCACAAATCGCCTGCAGTACCTGCCACAGCCGGCGGTTGACTGGCACAGCGATTCCGGCCTGCTCGCCGGCCTGGGCCACCGCACCGTTGAGGTATGCCACTTCGCTGCGCCCCTTCGCCGCCGCCAGATCGAGATACAGCGACGGCATCTTACTGCCGCGCCCGGCCACGACAAAGCGCGCCATCGAGCGGCGCAGCAACCACAGAGGGACCGTGCGGATAAGGGGAGCCAGCTGGGGAAAAGGATAACCACCCAGGCGCATCGTGCCGATACCCAATGCCCGCATCACGGAGAGGGTTTCACGCCAGGCGGTGATTTCCAGATCGGCCAGACGTGCATCACCGAAGACCTGGTTGGGCGTCCAGCCCAGGATCGCACAACTGGCATTGCACAGCTCGTTCATCAGGAGCTTGGTCCACTTCAACGCGCGGTAATCAGGTGTAACCCGCGCACGAAAACCGGCCTGTGTTAGCGTGTCTGCCATGCGCGCGGGGGTGAGCAGAGGGGCATCGCCAGGCAGCGGTGCCACGACGATTTCCCCCGGTTTGGTGACTTCGATGACGCCCGCGGCCGGTACTGACACGACGGTCGTGATCGCCCCTGAGAGTACACGTGGTGCGCCCACCGCCGCGGCCAGCATTTCTTCATTGCCAACGCCGTTCTGCAAGGCCAGGATGGGCATATCCGGTGCGGTGGAGGCAGCCAACTCCGCTGCCACGGCCGCCGTATCGTACGATTTGACGGTCAACACCGCCAGGTCGAAGTGAGCCGGCCGCGCCACCGCCTCGGCCAGCGAGGTCACCACCGGTAGGCCGGTCAGCGTCGTCGTGCCCCCGGCGTGCTTGAGAATCAGGCCCTGGCTCTGCAATGCCGCCGCCAGGCGTGGCCGCCCCAACAAGGTGACCGCGTGACCTTGCTGCGCCAACCCGGCACCCACCAGACCACCAATCGCGCCGGCACCCATGATCAAGACCTGCAACGTCTCAACACCCCCGCTGATTTGCCGGCGATTGTAACACGATTGCGGTGAGCGGAGAAATACATAGCCAGCATTCACCCCTTTTGGAGTGCGCAAGCGCAGCTTGCGCTTTGGCATGCGTCCGCCCAATCGCACTCCAAAGCGGCAGCTGGGCTGCCGCAGTCCAAAGCGGCCTGTCGGGTGCGCAAGCCGATGCGGACGCTGCCAGGGTGCAGGTCATGGTGTAGGCTTCCGGCGTTCGCACCATGCTTGCGCTTTGGCATGCGTCCGCCCAATCGCACGCAAAGCGGCAGCTTGGCTGCCGCACTCCAAAGCGGCCTGTGGGGTGCGCAAGCCGGTGCGAACGCTGAGATGGTGCAGCTCATGATGCAGTCTTTCGGCGTTCGCACCATGCTTGCGCTTTGGCATGCGTCC
>JAYRNS010000187.1:0-5457 GCA_041912075.1 Anaerolineae bacterium | reverse complement strand
GTACAGGTGGAGGCCGCCTTGCAGCAGGACCACCGTGCTGTAGAGGTAGGCTGACATCACACCGAGGATGACCAGGGTGTCCATGTGCGGGCTGCGGTGGCGTACGGCGGCAATAGCGCTGCGCCAGAAGGGCCACGCACAGTAGAACACGACGATCGTCGTCATGAACCAGAGCAGCCAGCCGAAGCGCAGACGGATGTCGGGCGGTACGACGATCTGGGGAAGGAACCCGACGTAGAACACACCACTGAACATCATGATGTTCATGCTGAGGAAAGTAGCTGTGCCCAGGCGGATGAGCCAGTCACGGTTGGGATCGGCCGTGGCGCTGGCAGATGGTTCATCGGGGCTGCGGGCGCGGTAACCCAGGTCACGAATGGCCGAAGCCACCAGGGCTGGCTGGGTCAGGGCTGGCGCATAGCGCAGCTCCATCTTTTCGGTGGCGAAGTTGACCTCGGCTGACACGACCCCCGGTTGGTGGCTGGCCACACGTTCGACCAGTGTCGAACAGGAGGCGCACCACAGCCCCCCCAACTGCAGTGTGACCGTTTCTGTCGGACCCTCGATGGGTGGTGTGGCGTCAGGGACCGCTGCGTTGGGGTCAAACACGTGCTGCAGCCCTTTTTCCTGCACCAGGTTGAACACCCGCTTGCAGCCGTGGCAGCAAAAGGTATGTGCCTCGCCGTGGATGATGGCGTGCACCGGGTCGGGCGCGGGCAGCCCGCAGAGGTCGCAGGTCTGGGTCATGATCGTTCGTCTGGTGGACACACGTCAAACCCTTCGGGCCGGCAAGACCCGAAGGGTTGATACGACGTCGCTCCGTTCAGGATGCCGGCTCCACATCGGCACTCAATCTGCCGCGCTCATCGTGCAAGCCAAAACCAGCGATGGCACCCATCGCCGCGCCATAGATCATGTTGGCGATGAAAACATCGATGAACGTGTTGAGGCTCACCATGGCCAGCATGTCAGCCATCGAAGTGGGTCCGACCGTTGCCCCGGAAACCTGCAAAAACAGCGGCACAAGCGGCAGCCCGGCGACGGCGCAGATGATCCAGAAAATGCCTGCATACAGCATACCGCGCAACCACATCGGTCCGGGCAGGAAGCGATAAACCTGCCCGTAGATGAAGACGGCGGCCAGGAAGGTGCCCACGGCAGCGTGCGCGATCCAGGCAACCCACGGGTACTGGCCCGCCTCCAGGGTACGCCCGGTGATGGCCTGGTAGATCACCAGGAGGAATTCCGAGCCGGAGTCCCACACGAAATGGTCCCAGGCCGCAAACAGGATGGCGCCCACCGTTCCACCCAATAGAACCAGCAGAAAGCGCATGATGCCGCTGCGTAAAGCCGTCGATCGTGTTGTCATTGGCACCTACTCCTTTCTCGCGCCAGGCAAAGAGGCCAGAGGGCCGCCTTGCCCGGTAAATGGCGTTGTCAGCCACCCTTGAGCGTGTTGAGATACGCCACAATGTCGAAGATCTGTTCTTCGGTCAGCGTCGTGGCAAAATTGTTTGGCATCACGCCATCGTTGAACCCAGTGACCACGAAGGCGCTGGGCTTCACGATCGACTCGTAGAGATACTGTGGGCCCGATGTGGCCTGCCCTTTATAGCCCGCCTCTTGGATGATTTCCGGTGCCTGGGTCCCAATCGCCGACAGGTTGGGACAAACGGGCTGCGCCGTGCCGGTCACCTGGTGACACGCGGGACAGGCCTGGGTAGCAAAGATTTGCTGCCCCTTGACCGGGTCCCCCTTCGCCAAGGCATCATCGGCCGGCAGCCCGGAGGCCGCAGGTGCCGGTGTCGCTGCCGGCGTCTCACCCGCAGGTGCGGCGGTCGGTTCGCCGGTCACTGGTGGTGCGGTGGTCGGTTCACCGGCCGCTGGTGGTGCCGTGGTTGGTTCGGCGACCACCGGTGGTGCGGTGGTCGGTTCGCCGGCCGTCGGCGGTGGGGATGTAGGCACCACGAAGGCCTCGGCGACGGCAGTGGCTGTCGCAACGACACTTTCGTTCAAATAAGGTGAATTGGTGGGCATCTGCAGCTGGGTGAACAGATAATAAGCGCCCCAACCAAGCAGTACGATGTAAAGCAACCACAGGAAGATAGGAATACCGGGGTCTTTTTCGCGCTCCAGGTGCGTCCCCTCTTCCACGGTGACTGGCGTATCAGTCATGCGTCTCCCCCTTTGCGGCTAATCCTCTTCCAGGTCCAGCATACGGTATTTGACGCCCTCGATGTCCTCGAACTGGTGTGAGCGACGGGCCCACACATAGAACAGCACCATGACGAGGGCAAATGCACCAGTAACACCCAACACCATGCCCACAGACAGCGTCATGTCACCCTCCCTTGAGTGTGTTCAGATAGGCGACAATGTCGACGATCTGTTCTTCACTCAGTGTGGTTACGAAGTTGTTGGGCATCACACCATCGTTGAAACCAGTGACGATGAATGCACTGGGGTTGACGATGGACTCGTACAGGTACTGGGGACCCGATGTGGCCTGACCCTTGTAGCCAGCTTCCTCGATGATCGTCGCCGCCTGAGTGCCAATGGCCGACAGATTGGGACACACCGGCGCCGCCGTGCCGGTCACCTGGTGGCAGGCAGCACAGGCCTGCGAAGCGAAAATCGTCTGGCCCTTTACCGGATCGCCCTTGGCCAGTTCTTCGTCACTCAACAGCGGTGGTGCCGCCGGCGGTGGCGTGGGTGTCGCGGCGCCGCCGCCCACGACGGTGGCCACAGCCAGCATCGATGGTTTCGAATTGAGACTCAGCAGGTAGGCGGTCACGGCCTCCAACTGCTGGTCACTCAAGTACGAGAATGACGGCATGATCGAGCCGGGCGATACGGAACGGGGGTCTTTCAGATGCTGGATGTGCCAGGCCGCCGCCGGCAGCCGGTCGCCCACCCACATGATGTCAGGCCCGGTGCGCTCGGAGCCAAGCGTGGCCGGCTGGCGGTAGAAATAATCGCCCGACACCGACACCGGCCCCAGGTTCATGTTCTGATCGGCCACCACGGGGCGTACGTACTGCGTATGGCAGTACCAACATCCTTCCTGCAGGTAGATGGCCCGGCCCTGGCTCTCGAGCGTGGTCGGTGCTTTGGCTCGCGCCGATGGTGTGATCAGATCGGTGTCGGTGAGGGGAAGGACGGTCGTGACAGCCGTACCTACGAGAAAGATGAGCAACACGCCCGCTAGAACGACATTGAGTCGCATAACATGACCTCCTTCACGCTCACACAGCCGCTGCAGCCGGCTGCGATTGACCTGCCTCGGCTGCCTGCGTTTTGTTTTGCCAGGTCAAAAAGACGTTGTAGGCAAACAAGATGACGCTGATCAGCATCAACACACCCGAGATCATGCGGATGAAGTAATAGGGTGCCTGGGCCCTTACCCCTTCCAGGAACGGTACGCCCTGCGTCCACATCGCACCCTGCACCAGACCGCCGATCCACAGGCTGATGGCAAAGCCAAAGAAGCCAACCAGTGCAAACCAGAACTGCCACTCCATGAGCGGCACACGCGCCATTTCCTTGCGCCCCACCAGGCGTGGCAGCACGTAGTAAATCGCCCCCATGGCAAAGAAGGTAAACGTGCCAAATACCGCCAGGTGGGCGTGTCCTGGCACCCAGTTCGTAAACTTCACGACCTGGCTGACACTGCGCAGCGACTGGCTGGGTCCCTGCAGACAGGTAATTAGATAAAAGACGGTGCCTGACACGAAGAAACGCACGGGCAGACTCGTGACCAGCATATGCCATTTACCGCGCATCGTGCCGAGGAAGTTCACGACCACGGTCGAAACTGGTAGAATGAGCAGAATGCTGAACATGATGGCCACGGTCTGCAGCCAGTAGGGCACGGGTCCCCATACCAAATGATGGGCACCCGTCCAGATGTAGAAGAAGCCGATCGTCCAGAAACCAATCAGCGACAGACGGTGGCTGTACAACGGGTTGCGCGTGATGACGGGCAGCAGATAGTAGATCGAGCCAATGCCCATCGTGGTGAACCACAGACCGAGGATGTTGTGACCGTAGAACCAGTTGATGTTGGCATCGTTGACGCCCGCAATCGCGCCCGCGTAGGGGGCCTGGATCGAGGCTGAAAATGGGGTGACCCACATGACGTTGCCAATGAAGTAGACCATGGGCATCCAGATAAACGACCCCATGATATACCACAGGCTGGCATAAAGCTGCCGTTCCTTACGAAACAGCACCGTCATGAATACGTTGAGCCCAGCCAGGAAGAGGCCCAACATCACCCCCACGTCCAGGATCCAGATCAGTTCGGCGTATTCACGACCCTGCGACATCCCCATCAGGAGCGTAATCGCACCCAGCAGCACGACCAGGTTCCACGCCCACATCGTGAGATTGCCCAGCCGTTCGCTCCACATGGGGCGCCGGCAGAGCTTGGCGACGACGTAGTAGGCGATACCGATCTGGGCCATCGACAGCCAGCCAAACGCCTGTCCGGCGATGTGCGTGGGACGCATGCGGCCAAACGAGAGAAAACCAATACCGCTGAGGAAATCGGGGAAGGACATCTTGATGGCCAGGATGACACCGAGCGTGGACCCCACCACCAGCCAGAAGACGCCTGACAGGATAAAACGGCGGGCTGAACTTCCATTCTCATTGCTCAGAATTAGTTCCATTCAGTTCCTCCCAATGCAGAAAAAGAAAAGGGACGGGGTTGATCTCTCAGTCATTTTACCATTACTTGCGCGGAATTGTAAAGCTTTTCACGATCGTTTGTGATGGATGGAACAGGAGCTTACGCAGAGGATGTTTGTCAGCCGGCGGCCGGCTCACGTAGAAAACGCCAGCGCTGCAGCAGCTGCTGCCACCATGACAGGGCTGGCACGGTGCGAATGTCCAGCTGATGCTGCCCTGGCAGCCCTTCCAGGGCCACAAAACGATCGTGGCCGATCTGTTCGACGGTAAAGGTGCGCTGGCTGTCGTCAAGCTGGACAGCCGCGGCTTCCCAACCGGGTGGCAGACGCAGCCATAGGGGAAATGGCCCAACGCCGTCCGTCCGGTAGGCGAGGCGCAGCATGCCGGCCGCTGGCTGGTAGTCGTACCAAAGCTGGCGGTCTGTACCTGGCAGGGTGGCGGTGATCGTGCCGGGATATTCGCCCAGACGCACCGTCAGCTGCAGACGCTCATCGGGCAGCCAGGTGACACCGTAAAGCCCCTGGAGTGTGGCCTGCATGACGGTGGCTGCGGCCGCCGCATAGTCACTGGCACCGGCGGGCACGCCGTGCTCGAGGCTGCGCCACTCGGCGACGTGGCCGCCCTGCAGGTCCCACGTGTGTGCCAGCTGCCGCAGGTGCAGCAGGGCGCGCGCCGAAAAGCCGGCTTCGAATTCGGCCAACACCTGCACGCCGGCCCACCAGTCCCACAGACCGCCGTTTTGATACCTCCCCCACTGCATCTCAG
>JAYRNS010000186.1:0-1797 GCA_041912075.1 Anaerolineae bacterium | reverse complement strand
TGGCCAGGAGCTTGCACTGTTACGCCCGGCGGATGGTATCACGCTGCCAGTCAAGCTCGAGGGGTTGGCCGATACCGCGACCACGGGCCTACGTCTGGCCGGTTGGTCTTCGGCTGCACTGCCAGTCGACGACGTCGATGCCACGAACTTCGACCAGGCGGTGCGTGCGATCGGCCAGGCCTTGACCAGGCAGCAGTGGCCAGTTCTGACGCGCTGGCTCACGGACGGTCAATTTACCCGCTGCCAGTATCAGGGCACGTGTACCAGGACCACCTCGACGGCGGATGCCCTGTGGACCTTGATTGCCGCCTTTCGTGACGCCGATGTGCGGATCGAGCCAGACCGCCAGGTCATCGAACCGCCAGGTTTCGCCGCACCGGGTGAAGCCGCGGTCGTGGTACGCCGCGCGCCGACGGTGGCCGACGTCGACAGCAGCCATCTCTATTTGCAGCGCAGTGAGGATGGACGCTGGCACCTGTCGGGTGTGCTGACTGGCATTCCGTACTACGACGCACCCAGCCTGGCCGAAGTGCGGGCGGCGCCGACTGCGTTTGCCGGTTTGGAAGTTGCGATCGAGGGTGAGTATTTCGTGACCGACCTGCCGGCGGATTTGCCGGCGGACGCGCCGCACCTGGGCCAGTGGGTGCTGCGCGACGCCAGCGGTGCCTCGCTCTGGGTGCGCAATGCCACCCCTGACGTGGGCCAGGGCATCGAACAGGGAAATCGGGTCCAGGTCCTGGGTTTGTTGAAAGTCGAGCAGGGATGGCCCTTCCTGGAAGTGTCACTCGTCCGTCCGCTCGCCGCGAGCAGCGGATCGTAATGGCATGTTTTATGCGCGCAGGGGATGGACGCCAACGTATTGGTTGAGAATGTCCATCGCTTCGCCGAGCAGTTCGTAGCTCTCCCAACCGCCTGACGCGACCAGCGCGTAGATGGCGGCACCGTGCACGTAATCGTCCACACGCAGCTGCTCGTCATACCAGGCGAGCTGTTCGATGTAGTTGCCGGCCCCGTCTGGTCCCATGCGCAGTGTTTTTGCCCAATAGTCAATAAAATCGCGCCAGCCGCGCCCCTGGGGTCCGGGGCGGCCCTGCACCAGACCGTCGATCCCGCACTCGGTCATCAGCAGCGGCACCGCAAGACCGGCGGGCTGTAGATAGTTCCGGTACACCTTGCGGTAACGCAGCGTCAACCACCCTTCGTCACCCTCGTTGGATCCCGTTTGCAGCTGGCTTTTGCCGGTGCCAAACCACATGTCCGGTGCCGAGTATTCGTGCAGACCGAGATACCCCCCGGCAGCTTTGACCGCGTCCAAGGCCGGGTAGAAATGCGGCCACAGCTCCAGATCTGGGTGTCCTGTGCCGAAATTCCCCACGACCGAGCGGATGCCCTGCGCGGCCAACAGCCGTGTTCGCTCCGCCTCGAAATCGGCCAGGCGCTGCATCTGGGCCGGCGTCACCGCCACCGGTTCGTTGGCTGCCTCCCAGCCAGCATAGGCCGCCATACGTTGGGGGTCGCCCGCCAGAGGCAGAAGCTGTTCGACGAAACGGCGGGCTTCCACCAGCGGGTCCAGGTTGTCCAGATCGATCTGGTTCAAGAACGGCGACCGCCCGACGATCAGCGTGTTTGGTGCCAGCCGTTTGAGTTCAGAGATAAAGTTGACGTCGTGCTCCAGCGTTTTGATCAACGCCAGGTTCTGCGTCGCCGCCAGGGTGAAGATCTCGGGTACGTTGCGCGTCACCACCACGCCCAGTTTCGTGGGTGGACCCGGCGGGAAGGGGGTGGGGCGGGGGGTGG
>JAYRNS010000185.1:0-1568 GCA_041912075.1 Anaerolineae bacterium | reverse complement strand
TGCCACGCGCATTCCCGCCTTCATGTACCTGACCGATTTCCGCGAGAATACGCTGCAGGATGTCATCACCCGGCTAGAACCGGACCTGTTCCTGGCCGTTACCGGTCTGACGGTGAAGGACTTCCATCTGCTGGTGCAGCTCAAGGTGTTCAACACCGAGCAAATGAACCAGGCCGTGTTTGCGTTCCGGCGCTACGAAGATGCGTCGCTCCGCTACACCGGCATCGATAGTCACCCGGGGCTGAGGCATTACGGGCTGTATGATACGGTGGTGGCCAGGGAGTAGGGAGTGGGGAGTACGGAGTACGTGACCCCTACTCCCTACTTCCTACTCCCTACTCCGTATGCTATACTTCACCTACAGCCACCACACAACGAGGAGCCACGTGAAAGTCTACGCGATTGTCAACCAGAAGGGTGGGGTCGGGAAGACGACGACCACGGTCAACCTGGCGGCGGCCTGGGCCGAGCAGGGGCAGCGCGTGCTGGTCGTGGACCTCGACCCGCAGGGCGCGGCCACCCTGCACCTGGGTTACCGGCCGGATGCGCTGGATAAAACGATCTGGACCGCGCTGCAGGCCGGGCTGCACCCGCACGGCAGCACGCTCGATCTGGGCGAGTACGTCGTGCGTGCCACCGTGGATCCGGTCGACCTGCTGCCGGCCAACCTGGAATTGAGCCTGGCCGAGCAGGAGCTGCAGGCGGCCTTCAACCGCGAACGCCGGCTGGAGCGGCTGCTCTACCCGGCGCGCACGACCTACGATACGATCCTGATCGACTGCCCGCCGCACCTGGGCATCCTGACGGTCAACGCCCTGGCCGCGGCCGATGCGGTGCTCGTCCCCTTCGTGCCGGAGTACCTCAGCACGCGCGGTCTGCAGGCGGTTTTTGTGGTGATCGACCGCGTGCGCGCCGAGCTCAACTACGGACTCTACGTGGCCGGCCTGGTGGTGACCCAGTCCGACTCGCGCGTCGGCACGCACAAACGTTGGGAGGACCAGGTGCGTGTCCTGGTGGGCAACAACCTGCACATCTTCGAGACCATCATCCCCAACAATATCGACCTGGCCAAAGCCGCGGCCACCGGACGCAGCGGTCTGGCCTATGCCCCGCGCAGCAGCGGCGCCACCGCCTACCGCGCCCTGGCGAAGGAGATTCTGCATGGCGAAAAAGCGTGAAGCCCAGGCTGTACCAAAGGAAAAACCAGAGGAAACCGCCGTGATGACTGGCGCCGATCTGTTGGGGGGTGAGAACCAGGCCATTCAACGCCTGATTGGGGCGCGCGCCCATACCCAGCTTTCGTACGTGCGCGTCGAGGACATCGACACCAACCCCTTCAACCCCCGGCAGAACATCGAGGTCACCGAGCTGGTCGAGTCGATGCGTGAGCACGGTTTTATCGGTGCGCTCGACGGGCGCTTGCAGGGCCGGCGTGTTCAGCTGGCCTACGGTGCGCGCCGCCTGGCGGCCGCGCGCGCCGCCGGCATCGAGCAGATCCCGGTCTACCTGCACCCCGACTGGGACGACAACACCCTGCTGACGATCTCGCTGGTGGAAAACGTGCAGCG
>JAYRNS010000184.1:0-4700 GCA_041912075.1 Anaerolineae bacterium | reverse complement strand
ATGAGCCCGGAGGAGATCATGAAATCAGCCGAGGCGCGGTTGCACGCGATTGGGATATTCCAGACGACGGCCATACGCAGCAGGGCCTTGACGTCCGGATCGTGCGGCATCGGTTCGAGCGGGTCCCAGAAGAAGATCAGGAAATCGATCTCGTTGTCGACGATCTTGGCGCCGATCTGCTGGTCACCACCCAGGGGACCACTCTGCAGCTTGCGGATTGGAAAACCAAGCTCGCGCTCCAGGGTGGCCCCGGTCGTGCCGGTGGCATAAACCTCGTGGTGGGCCAGCAGGTCGCGGTTGAACTTGGCCCATTCCAGGAGGTCACGTTTTTTGTTGTCGTGTGCGACAAGCGCAATCTTCTTGTCGTGTTCCATGACGATGACTTTGTAACTCATGATTCAATCTTCCTTTCGGCGATACGGGTGTCTATCTGTTATGATGGTCTCGCCCACCTATCCGGGCGGCTGAGTCTAGAATAGACCTCGATCGCTCTGATAAACACCGCTCATCCCGGCCATGCACCCGTTGACCGGCTAACAGATTGCCGGATCGCTGGCGCCCCTGCGCGGCATGTCCTGTGCTCATGGCAAACACATCACCCCCGGCCCGGATAACGAGCACGGAAATGATCGACGTGATAGACTTCGCAACTGACTTCGTTTTGGGACTGACGAGGTGTCGCAGCGAATCTCAGGACGAGGGTGGCGGCGGTGACTGCGTTGGCTGCATTCGTTGAAGCCTTGTGAGAGGTTCTGGCAGCCGCTGTACGGCTGGAACCTGTCCGAACAATCTGGTACGTGCATCACGCCGCACCCGATTGTGATTATTCGAACAGGTTGTAGTGTACCACGGTTTTGCCACATGTCAAGTGACGAAATTCAAAGTCAAGAGGTTCCAAACGGCATCGATCAATTATCCCAATCAGCATAGAGATCACCAGGTGTCTGAAAGACCTGACCACCACCCCTTTCCAATTCGGTCATGGCGTCCAGCGTGTCGGCGTTGGGACGCTCAACGGTGGGGTGAGGCGGTGAGCTGTCCACACGGAACAACAAATCGACATAGCGCGCCAGTAGATCATTCACAATCCCACGCAGCGGCAGGCTGCCGGCCAGTCCGTACACCGGAGCCAGGGAGCCGCGGGCGTTGGGCGCCGCTTTGACTTCGCGCACGCTGGCCTCGAGGTCCGCCAGGAAACGGACCGCGACGCCGGGCTGGGTGTGACGCAGGGTCACGCAGAGGTGTACGGCCGGCGGGCGATGGAGACCGTTGAGGCTCCAGCCGCGCTGCGCCATGCGCTCCATCACCTGGTAGATATTCAAGGTCGGTGAGGCAAAGGCGATCACCCACAGTGGGTCTCCCAGGATTTCCAGTTCCGGCAGGTGACGGATGCCCTGTTTGATCAACGCCGCGGCGGTAAGAATGGCGCCCGTCGCCTCCAGGTAGCCTGCTTCGCCCAGGGAAAGCATGGCCGCCCAGCAGGCGGCGCTCAAGGCACCCGGCCGGCTGCCGGCCAGGGTCGGAGAGAAGTAAAGGCCGCCGGGCCAATCCGCCACTGTGTAGTACTGGTAACGACGCAGTGCCGGGCCCCGGTACAAGATCACCGAGGTGCCCTTGGCGGCGTAGCCATATTTGTGGGTGTCGACCGACACAGAGGTGACGCCTGGTACGCGAAAGTCGAACGGTGGCACGGGGTAGCCCAGCGCCTCCGCCCAGGGCAAGACGAACCCCCCCAGGCACGCGTCGACGTGGCAGCCGATGCCGTGCTGCTGCGCCAGTGCGGCCAGGTCGGCGATCGGGTCGATGATGCCGTGGGGAAAGGCCGGCGCCGAGCCCACAAGCGCAATCGTATTCGGGGTGATAGCACGTTGTGCGGCGTCGAGGTCAGCCTGGTAGCGGCCATCGAGCGGAATGCGCCGCAGCGTAATGCCGAAATACTGGGCAGCCTTGTCGAACGCCGCGTGAGCGGTGACGGGCACGACGAGTTCGGGCCGGGTGATGCCGCGTTGGTCACGTGCCCAATCACGGTAGGTCTTCATGGCCAACAGGATACTCTCGGTGCCGCCGGACGTGACGGTGCCGCACACCTCGTCCTGGTCGCCGCGCACCAGGGGCTGCCCCTGGCCAGGTGCCGTCCCTCCCAGCATGTGCGCGGTCATGGCCACGATCTCGGCCTCGAATTTGACCGTGCTGGGCCACAGGTCGGCGTGCAGCGGGTTGTTCTGTGACGTGAGGGCGTAGATTTGGTTGACGAAATCGACGTGCGCCGGATCCCCATGGTACACGGCGCCGGAGGCAAAACCGCTGCGCCAACGCGCCTCCTCCTGTGTGGCCAGCGACTGTACCTGGCGCACGATCTCGACCCGTTCCAGCCCCACTGCCGGCAGCTGCGTATACGCGGGCACACTGGTGCGGTAGGGTCTGACCGATTCGGCGAGGTCGTGCAGCAGCCTGTCGTATTGGCGGTCGAGTTGACGCTGGACGAAGGGGATCGCCTTGAGCCGCCGCTCGGCGGCCGCCGTCAGCCGTGGATCGAGCCGGTTGAGCCAATGATTGGCGGTTTGCAGGAAGTCCATCTTGTTGTCTCCGCGGGATGTGAATACGCGATGTTCAGCGCGACGCCGGGTTGGCGCTGGTCTGTGCGGTCTTGTTCAGCCGAGCATACAACCGCCGGTTGTTGTGGTACAGCGTCACGAAAGCCTGGAACAGCTCATCGTACAGCGCGCGGTGCTGCGGGTTGGGCGTGAAGGTGCGCACGATTGCCACCCGGCTGGGAATGTCGGCCACGGTGAGTTCCCCCAGGGCCATCCACCCCAGGAAGCCGGCACCGCGCAGGTTGGCCTGCAAGGGGTCGCCGACCTGTTTGACGGTGCGGTTCAGCACGTCGGCATGCACCTGGCACCAGAAATCGGACTGGGCACCGCCGCCGATGAGGTGGATGCCGTGCAAAGGCTGGCGCACGAAGCGCTCGAGGTAGGTCAGCAGCCAGCGTGAGTTGAAGGCCACGCCCTCGTATACCGCGCGCACCAGGTGGGCGCGCGTCGTCTGCAGCGACTGGTTGAAAAAACCGCCGCGCACGGTGTGGTCGTCGACCGGGGTGCGTTCACCGTACAGCCAGGGGGTGAAAATCAGCCTGTCACTGCCGGCCGGCACCGAGGCCGCCAGCGCGTCCAGCCGCGCATGAACGTCGGCCGGCCGCGCGGACGGCTGCAGGCGGTCGTTGGGATACAGCAAATGGTCGATCAGATAGGCGATGCTGGCACCGGCGCACTCCTGCTCGTTGACCACCAGATAGCGATCGGGAATCGCCGAGGGCAGCGAAGCCATGTTGTGGATCAGGTCGGTTTTTTTGAAAGGCACATGGCAGGTGAGCCAGGAGGAGGTGCCCAGGTAGAGGTGCGTGTCAAAATCACCCACGGCACCGGAACCGAGAGCCGCCGAGTGCAGATCGGGCGTGCCCACGATCACGGGCACGGATGCGGGCAGGCCCAGGTCGCGTGCGGCCGCCGGCAGCAGCGGTCCCAGGACGTCGACCGCCCGTTTCAGATCAGGAAACTTGGCGCGTTCGACCCCGGCCAGGGCCAGCAGGCGCGGGTGGTAATCGACCCGGTCCAGGTGACGGTTGTCGGTCAGCCAGTGCAGGGTGATCGAATCGGCCGCGGTGGCTACCTGCCCGGTCAGCCGCAGGTTGAGGTAGTCCTTGGGTTCGAGGAACTTGTCGGCCGTGCGGTAGATGTCGGGCTGCGCGTGTTTGAGGTAGAGAATATGCGCAATCGGATCCTTGCCAGAGCGGGTCGGCACGCCACCGGTGAGCCGGATCCAGGTGAGCAATTTCAGCGGTGCATACCCCTGCACACGTAGGGGTCCGCCGATGATGCGGTCAGCGTAGGGCGCGCCGCGTGCATCCATCCAGATGATCGCATTGTGCAGGGCCTGGCCGTCACGGTCGACTGCGACGGTGCCCGACCACTGGCTGGTGCAGCAGACCGCGGCGATGGCTTCGGCCGGCACCAGCTGCCGCGCCATGAGTCGTTGACTGGCACGCGCAATCGCGGTCCACCAGCCGTTAGGGTCCTGTTCGGCACCGCCGCCTGGCAAGAGCGCCACCGGCGTCGCCTCGAATTCGTGGGCGACCACCTCGCCGGCAGCTGAGACGAGCCCCACCTTGGGACCTGAGGTGCCCAGGTCGATTGCCAGGATGAAGCGTGGGTTGTTCATGGTAGTCCTCTGGGGAGGATTATACCACGAATGGCCGTCAACGATTCGTTTATTCGTGTCCTTATTCGTGGATGGCATTCGTATTGTGCGGACGGCATTCGCATGCTCGATACAGCACACACCGGTATGACGAAGATTCTGGACAAGATGATCGTTTGCTGGCATGATGGTGGCAGCCATTCATCAGCACATTCGCACAGATTCTGAAAGGAGCTATCCATGCAAACACGTCGTTTTGGCCGCACGGGCCACATGAGCACCGTCGCCATCTTTGGCGCGGCCGCGTTTTGGGATGTCGATCAGGCACAGGCCGATACCACCATGCGCCAGGTAATCGACGCGGGTATCAACCACATCGACGTCGCGCCGTCGTACGGCCTGGCCGAAGAACGTCTCGGTCCCTGGCTGGCACGCGAGCGTGACCGCTTTTTCGTTGGCTGCAAGACGATGGAACGCGGCAAAGAAGGGGCCCTGGCTGAACT
>JAYRNS010000183.1:0-1834 GCA_041912075.1 Anaerolineae bacterium | reverse complement strand
TCCGCCTAGTGAAGTGGTGGCCGCCACTCGCAACAACATCCTGGCGCGCGACCGTGTCAAAGCGGCCGGTTTCCCGACGCCGGTGTATTCATCGGAATCATACTGCCATTCGGAACTCGACACCGTGCGCCAACAGGCCGCGGCGCTCGGTTTTCCGATCATCATCAAGGCCTGTCGCGGGGGACGTGGGCGCGGCACGCGCTTCGTGACCGACCCGAACAAACTGGAACACGCCACCCGCCAGGCCCAGGCGGAAGCCAAGGCGGTGTACGGCGACGACCGTGTATACCTGGAACGGGCGATTCTGCCGGCCCGGCAGATCGAGGTGCAAGTCTTGGGAGACCATGCCGGCAACCTGATCCACCTGGGTGACCGCGACGGGTCGATTCAGCGGCACAGCCAAAAGCTGGTCGCCGAGGCGCCAGTGTTCGGCTTGACACCCGAACAGCACGAACAACTCTGGCACATGGGGCTGGAAATCGCGCGCCTGTTCAATTTCCGTGGCGTGGGCACGATCGAATTCGTCGTCGATCAGGAGGCTAACTTCTATTTCACCGAGATCAAGTCGCGCATCCAGCTCGAACATCCGGTGACGGAAAAGGTAACCCAGCTCGACATCGTACGCGAACAGATTCGGATTGCGGCCGGTGAACTGCTTTCGCTGCGTCAGGATGAAGTGCAGATCCGGGGCTGTGCCCTGCAGTGCCGGATCAACGCCGAAGATCCATGGAATCACTTCATGCCCAGCCCGGGACGGCTCGACCGCTTCCGCATCCCTGGCGGACCCAACGTACGCGTCGATACCTATGCCTACGCCGGCTGCGACATCCCGGTAGGCTACGACCCTATTCTGGCCAAACTGATCGTTTGGGGTGAAACGCGAACGGAGTGTATCGAACGTATGCAGCGTGCTTTGCAGGAATTCACCATCCGCGGCGTACGTACCACCTTACCGCTTTACCAACGGGTGTTGCACGACCCCGATTTCATCGCCGGCGGCTGCACGACCGATTTTCTCGAACGACCGCTGCACGAGCCAGGCTCTGATGAACTGGAACTGCGCGATATGGCCGTGGCCGTGGCGGTGGCCTTTGCCAGCCGTAACCTGGTCGTACGTCCCATCATACCCGAACGTCTGCAGTCCGGTTGGCACCGCGGCAGCCGCCGCTTGCCCAGTTAGTCCGCCCGCCCATGGGGAATCTCTGGCGGCACAAACAAGGAGGACAGTAACCATGCACAAAGTGGGCGTCACCATCGGCGGACGAACGTACGTCATCGATCTCAATATCAACCCCTTGTCGGACACAGGGCTGACCGTAGATATCGATGGGGAAACGATCCCCGTCACCGTGCGCAGCCTGAACAACCCCGAAAGCCTGGACTGGATCCTGGTCGGCAACCGTTCGTATGAAGTGGTGATCGATCGCGATTTACACTGGATTGAAGGCGTTGGCCGGCTGTACCAGGTCACGACGCACGACCTCGAGTCAGGGGTCTCGCGACCCGTCAGCGGCGACACACGCATCAAGGCACCCATCCCGGGTGTTATCACGCGCCTGCTGGTATCGGTGGGTGACACCGTCCAGACCAGTCAGCCTGTGATGATCCTGGAAGCCATGAAGATGGAAAACGAGATTCGTGCCCCGCGTTCAGGTAAGGTTATACAGCTGGCGGTGAGCGTTGGCCAGGTGGTTGGATTGGGTGAGCTGCTGGCGGAGTTCGAGTGATTTTAGATTTTGGATTTTGGATTTTTGATTGGGCCGGCGCGCTGGTCGAGTTGGTGGATGCGTTCGATTTGGGCGAGGCTTGAGTGATTTTAGATTTTGGATTTGCG
>JAYRNS010000182.1:0-5579 GCA_041912075.1 Anaerolineae bacterium | reverse complement strand
GACCGAGATGATTTCGACGATGCGCGCCGTGCGCTGTTGGGTCAGCCAATGCTGCGCCTGGCGCTCCGCGGAAGATGATTCAGACATGGTCCCTTTCACAGCCCGTGTATCCGGATGATGGCTGACCGCTCAATTGATGGGCGATGCCGCCATACGGTAGACCGCAAACGCCAGCAGCACCAATGCGGCCACCAACACAAACACCCTCACCGGCAGCCACTCGAACCGTTCGGCGATCGCCAAAAAGAACAACACAGACGCCAGGATGACTGTGTTGAGCACGTAGTCATCGCTGACCTGGTTGGCCGTCTGGCCCTCCTCGAACAACGTGTTGGCCTTGGTCGCCAACTGAGTGGCGTCTTTGGAGGCTTGCAGCTGGTATTCAGGCATCGCAAACGGGCTGGACGGTGCATCTGGATTGGTGCGCGGTTGGGTGGCCACCCAGGCATCGAACGCCGGCTTGAATTCGGGCCGGAAGCGTGCCTGGTAGAAGGTGGCCAGCTCCTGGTCGCCGGCGGCGTAGGCGTTGATCCAGTTGCTGAACAACCCCACGTCGACTGCCGTCAGCTGCCCCGCACGCGTGGCGGCTTCGGCCGAGGCCACGCGGGTAGAAGAGGCCTCGACGTAGGCCGCCGCCTGTACACCGCTCCAGCGCGTGGCCTGGTAACCACTCCACGCCGTGCCCACCGCTACCAGCGCCAGCATGATCGCCGATGCCAGTTGATAAAAACGATCCAGCCGCTGCGCCTGGCGGGTGATCTGTTCCGAGGCGCTGTCCCCGGCGGGTTCCACCGGCGCTGCCACACCAGCCGCCGGCGGTGTCTCATGCTCCGCAGCACCGGCGGCTGGCGACCCGCCGTGTTTGGCCATGCTATCCATCGACACTTATTCGTATCCTCCGCGTACCGATCGCCAAATCAATCGGCAGGCTTGGCCGTCGGGCCGGTAGACTCCACATCAGGCGCCGGCGATTCAACCGGTGCAACTTCGGCAGTCGGTGCTGGCGCCGGCTCAGGTTTTGCCGGCGCCGCGGCCGCCACCGCTGCCGCACTGGTTGCTGCCGCTGGCGGACTGCCCGCTGCCGCACTGCCGCCAATGACCGGTGAAGCGGCCGGGGCGCGCAGCAGGTGCCAGTGATAGCGCATGACCACCACCTGCGAATAGATGACCCACAGCAGGAAAAGCGTCAACCCCAGCGCGGTCAGGTCGTAGATCAACAGCAGACGGGTCTTACGCGCTTCCATATGGTCGCGCAAGGCTTGAATGTCGGCCCGGACCTGCTCCACGTTGGCCTGGGTTTCGGCCAGCCGGTTGTCGATGCGCGTCGTCACACCGGTGAGCACATCCACCGCCTGCTGCGTCATGCGGTCCGCTTCGGACACGGCCGCTTCGCGCAGCGTCGTGCGCAGCTGGCGGATGTCGGCCGCCAGGTCCGACAGGCGGGTGAACACCTGATCGATGGCATCGAGGCGCGGCACCCGTTCGCTGATGAATGGGATCGAATTGGCCAGGCTCACGACGTTGGCCGCCGTCGTCAGCGCCTCGCGCACTGGCGTCAGGGTTTCGCGGATCTGGTCGACCGTGGGTCCCAGGCGGGTTTCCACGCGCTCGCTGAGCGCCGTCAGAATGGGCCGGTTCGCACGCAGCTCGTCGGCCACCGACACGATCGTATCAGCGGTTTGTTGGACTTCGGTGCGGCCGGTTTGCACGAGGGTTTCGACCCGACCCACCCCAGTATCGACGACGCTGACTGCCGTATCGACCACGGCAAAGGCCCGCGCTGTGATGTTCGTGAGCGTTGAGTTGGCATACCAGGCACCCACGATGCCACCCAGGCTGAGAATAATCACCAAAATGGTAAGGATAATGGCAAGCACACGGCCTGCTTTTTTGAGCATAAGTTCCTCTCTGACGGCGTCAATAAACCTGGGCATACCGGAACCGGCGACAACACACGGGTATACGCGCGGTACGGCAGGTCGGGAAGGAGCAGTTGGGCAAAGCTATGGTCATTATACGGGGACCGTGGCAGAAATACAAATGGGATAGATTGACACCCGCAGCATTTTAGCGCATAATTAGCCTATCTTCGTTATAGGTCTCCCGCCCTTGCGACCCAACCCATTTTCGTCTCCTAAGGAGGAAAGCATGTCGAAGAAGACAATCGCGCTGCCGCTGTTCCTGATCATGGCGCTGCTGCTTGTGGCCTGCGCACCCGCACCCGCGGCCGCGCCGACGCCTGCCCAGCCGGCGGAGGAACCTACCCAGGCCCCCGCGGCCACGACCGGCGAAAAGGTCAAATTGACGATCGAAAGCTGGCGCAACGACGACCTGTCGATCTGGCAGGACACAATTATCCCCGCGTTCAACAAGAAGTATCCCAACATCGAGGTCGTGTTCTCGCCAAGCGCACCGGCCGAGTACAACGGTGCGCTCAACGCCAAGCTGGAAGGCGGCACCGCTGGCGATCTGATCACCTGCCGGCCGTTCGACGCCTCGTTGGCCCTTTACCAGAAGGGTTACCTGACGTCGCTCAACGATCTGCCAGGTATGGAAAACTTCAGCGACGTGGCCAAGAGTGCATGGATCACCGACGACGGTGCCAACGTGTTCTGCGTGCCAATGGCATCGGTCATCCACGGATTCTTCTACAACAAAGAGGCCTTCGACAAGTTGGGCATCAGCGAGCCCACCACGGAAGCCGAATTCCTGGCTGCGCTGGAGAAGATCAAGGCCGACGGCACCTACGCACCGCTGGCCATGGGCACCAAGGACCAGTGGGAAGCTGCCACGATGGGCTTCCAGAACATTGGCCCCAACTACTGGAAAGGTGAAGAAGGCCGCAAGGCTCTGATCGCCGGCACCGAGAAGTTCACTGACCCGCAGTACATCAAGGTATGGGAATCACTGGCCAAGTGGAAGCCCTACATGCCCAACGGTTTCGAGGCACAGTCGTATCCCGATTCACAAAACCTGTTCACCCTGGGTAAGGCCGCCATCTATCCCACCGGCTCCTGGGAAATCTCGGTCTTCAACGATCAGGCGAGTTTCCCCATGGGCATCTTCAAGCCCTACCTGCCCGAGGCCGGTGACAAGTGCTACATCAGCGACCACACCGACATCGCACTGGGTCTCAACGCCGCCTCGCCGCATGCAGCAGAGGCCAAGACCTTCCTGGAGTGGATGACGACACCCGAATTCGCCGAGCTGTACAGCAACGCCCTGCCGGGGTTCTTTACCCTTTCCAACCACAAGGTCAACTTGACCGATCCTATCGCCCAGGAGTTCCTCAGCTGGCGCGATGAGTGCGAGTCTACCATCCGTAACTCGTACCAGATTCTGTCGCGCGGCGAGCCCAACCTGGAGAACGAGCTGTGGCGGGTGAGCGCAGCCGTCATCAACGGCACGATGACACCCCAGGAAGCCGCAACCGAAATCCAGGCTGGCCTGGACAAATGGTACAAACCGCCGCAGTAAGCGACCCGTCTTGAACCGGGCTGGCGGCGTGGTGACACGCCGCCAGCTTACCCATCTAGCCCGGCCGGGCCGGGCTTCGTCTGCGCAGCCGCGACTTCCAGTCGCCCTGGCGCCCAGGTGCCGCTGCACATTATCGCGCGTGGGCACCTGGGGGCTCCTCGATGATCCAATGCCGAGCCGAGGAGTGCTGCACCCCCAGGTGCAGCACCGAACCGCTGCGGATACACGAGTCGGCACCTGGGGGTGCCGGTTCCTCGATGAGCCAACGAGGAGTCACGTCCCATGCAAGGAACACCAGGTCGCATTGCCGGTCGTAAAGGCTTCCCGTTCTACATCGTCGTCTTTCTCCTGCCGGCGGTTGCGGTCTACACGCTGTTTATGGTCTATCCGCTGATCAACTCGATGCGCCTGAGTCTGTACACGACGACGTCGAGCGGGCAAGAAATCTTCGTCGGGCTGCAGAATTACGCGACGCTGCTGCGCGATGAGCTGTGGGCACCTCGCTTCTGGGGCGCATTCAAAAACAACCTCATCTTTTTTGCCATCCACATGCTCGTGCAGAACCCCATCGGACTGCTGCTGGCAGCACTGCTGACGGTGCGCCGCGGCCGCAGCGCCGGCGTCTACCGCACTGTCTTCTTTATGCCCACGATTCTCTCATTTGTGCTGGTCGGGTTTATCTGGCAGCTCATCCTCAGCCCTCTCTGGGGAATTGCCGAAGACCTCATGACCCTGGTCGGCCTCGGGGAATATTTTAAGCCGTGGTTGGGTCTCCAAGGGCCCGCGCTGATCGCTCTGTCGCTCATTTCGGTGTGGCAGTTTGTCGGTATCCCGATGATGCTGTTCTACGCAGCCCTGATCGGCATTCCCGACGAGCTCATCGAGGCCGGCCGTGTCGACGGCGCCACTGGCTGGCAGGTTTTCTGGCGCATCAAGTTTCCCTTGATCCTGCCCACGGTCGGTATCGTGACGATCCTGACGTTCGTGGGCAATTTTAATGCCTTCGACCTGATCTATACAACCCAGGGGGCCCTGGCCGGACCCAATTTTTCCACCGATATCATGGGCACGCTGTTCTACCGCACGTTTTTCGGCCAGCAGTTACAGCTCGGCAACCCCACGATGGGAGCCACGGTGGCGACGATGATGTTCCTGATCATCCTGACCGGCGTGATGATCTACCTGTTTTTCTGGCAGCGCCGCGTCCAGACCTACGAGTTCTAGGAAGAGAGGTCCACTGTGCACAGTCTACGCGCCCGACTCGGTCACTGGTCTGGCCGGCTGGCCACCGAATTGACCCTGCTGATGGCCGCGGCCGTGGCATTGTTTCCTATCGTACTCGTGGTCATGAACTCGTTCAAGACACGCCAGGCGATCTTCACCTCACCCTACATGCCGCCGCTGCCCGGGACGTTCAGCCTCAAGGGTTATGAGACCCTAATGGCCCGCGCCAACTTCGACATCTATTTCCGCAACAGCCTGGTCGTCACCCTGGTGGCGATGTTTCTGATCCTGTTCACAGGCAGCATGGCGGCGTATGCCCTGTCTGAGTATGACATCAAAGGTAGCACCTTCCTGGCAATCTATATGGCCATCGGCATCATGATCCCGATACGACTGGGGACAGTGAGCATCCTGCGGCTGGTGGTTTCCCTGAAGCTGGTCAATACGCTCACCGCGCTGATTTTGGTCTATACTGCGATGGGTCTACCGCTGACGATCTTTATCCTCAGCCAGTTCATGCGCCAGGTGCCGCGCGAGCTCAAGGACGCGGCGCGGGTCGACGGCGCCAGTGAGTACCGTATCTACTGGATGATTCTTCCCCTGGTAAGGCCGGCAGTGGCCACGGTGGCCGTGTTTACGATGATTCCAATCTGGAATGACCTCTGGTTCCCCCTCATCCTGGCACCGGGGGAGCAGACCAAGACGGTGACCCTGGGTGCGCAGCAGTTCCTGGGTCAGTTCGTCACCGACTGGAATGCGGTGCTCTCGTCGCTGACGCTGTCGATGGTGCCGATTTTGATTTTGTACATTGTGTTCTCGCGGCAGTTGATAAGGGGGTTGACGTCGGGGGCGATTAAGTAGGGGGAGGGAGTACGGAG
>JAYRNS010000181.1:0-1977 GCA_041912075.1 Anaerolineae bacterium | reverse complement strand
GACCGCCGGCCCGTTTGAACCAGCGCCGGCCGACGGCCACGGTGAAGGGTGATTCACGCAGACCGGGATGGCGCACTACAAATCCAGCCGGATGTTCCATGCCAGCCAGGTAGCGAAAACGCACGGGGTCGTTCTGCGCGGCCATGACCCGCTGCCAGCGTGCGTCCTCCTGGATCACGACACCATCGGCTTCGTCCAGCTCCATGAAGCCGTGATCGCTGGTCAGCACGACCGTATCCCCCGGCTGGACAAGGCTCTCCAGCGTACGCACGATCTCTTCCAACAAAATGGCGATCTTGTCGTTGAGATTGAGCAGGCTGCCCCGTTCCTGGTGCAGATTGTCATCGCTGACGTTGAAAATCACGACATTCCAGGGGAAGCGCTCACCGGTATCGAGCTGCATGTACGTCCGGTCGATCTCCATGCGCGAAACGAAACGCAGGCGCTGCTCGGTCTCCGGTGCGGGAATGTCGAACAGCTTGCCCGCCAGCACTTTGGGGTTCGTAGTGATACCCCCGTCACGCGTTGGCGCCCAGCGCTGCGGTGGCTGGCCGGCCAGAATGCTGGTGCGTGCCACGAAGGTCCACGACGGCAGCAGGCTCAGGTAGGCTTTTTCGGGCTCCTTTAGCTCGAACAGCTGCAAGAGTCGCGGTTTGATCAACCGCTGCCAGCTGTCCCAGCGCATGCCGTCGAAGATCACAACGAAGATCGAAGCCTCAGCCGTGGGCTGCACGCGCCGCCGTTTGATCAGGTCGGACACGATGTGCGTGGCCAGACGGGGATGGTCCAGGACCTGTTTCCAGTTGGCGGCGATGCCCTGTGCCAGCGCCTGGTCGGCCGACTCGAGGAAATCACGCACGCGCCGCCGCAGGTCGCGCAGGTAGTCGTGCAGCCGCGACATCAGGGTCTGGTCCGGTACGCGGCGCACGTGATTGCTGGCGCGCGCACAGGCGAATTCCATATCGTAGAAACCGCCGTTCACGTACCAGTCCACGATCCCGGCCAGGTCGGGGCCAGCGGTGAAACCACGCGCCAGCTTGTCCAGCACAGCCGCCGTTTCGTCCAGGAAGCTGACGAGTGCATCCGCCACGGTGCTGTGGGACGTGGCCGGCAGGCTGTTGGCAATCTCCGGCCGGTGCGCTGGCCAGTGAGAAACTAGCGCATCCAGGTCACGCGCCGCGGTCGCCTGCAGCAGCTCGGACAGCGACGCCGCCAGGAATGCCGGCGTTTCCGCCAGCGCCACGGCCGTCCACAGACCGTCGGTCCCGCTGGCGAGCAGCAGCGCCACGACGCGCCCCACATCGCCCGGACTGAGCGTCGCTTCGACCTCGACGATGATCTGCTGGCGCCAGGCGGCATCACGTTCCCAGAATTCCAACACGCGATCCACCCACGGTTCCAGCGGCTCCGGATCAAAACCCAGCAGGCCCAGACCACGCAGCTGGTTGGCAATGTTGGGGACGCGGGCGATGCTCAAAAAACGCCGCACGTAGACATAAGCTGCCAGCTGCTCTGGCGCTACGTCGAACCAGGCGACCAGATCACCCAACGCCACCTGTGGCGACAGCCGGGCGTGCTGGCGCAGCAGCTGGCGTCCATCTGGAGTCCACGCTGCCCGCCAGGCCAGACCCAGATAGCGGTCCAATGCCTGTGCCGGCGTATCGCGGCGGAAGATCAGGTCGGGCAGGGGAATCTCGGGCTGCATGACGTGCAGCGCCAGCAGACGCATCGCATGAACGTCGAGCGCGGTGCCGGGCTCGAGGTAACGCCGCAGGTGGTGATGACCCTCGATAACCTCTGGCAGGTCATTGGCCAGGATCGACGCAAACTGCTCGACCGCTTCGACCGGCCAGGTCTCACCGGCCACCAGGTCACGCAGCACCCCCACCAGGCTCAGGTCGAACCAATCGTCGGCACGGACCAGCAGGTCGACCAGGCTGGTCAGGCGCAGGGTGCTGGCGGGTGGGCCGGCCAGGT
>JAYRNS010000180.1:0-3310 GCA_041912075.1 Anaerolineae bacterium | reverse complement strand
CCCCGTGTGGGGGGTACCGCACAGGCCACACAGGCTGCACACAGGCCGCTGCGGGTGCCGATCGGGATCGGTCAGGTAGGCGAGGTGTGGTGTGCGCTGCCGGCGCTGGGGCATACGCTGATTGCCGGCACCACCGGGTCGGGCAAGTCGACCTGGGTGCATGCCGCGCTGGCCGCGCTGCTGCTGCACAACGGCCCGGCGCAGCTCCAGCTGGCACTGGTCGATCCCAAACGCAGCGAGTTTGCCGTGTGGGCGGGGGCGCCGCATCTGGTGGACGCGGTAGCGCACGATGAGGCCACAGCCGGTGCGCTGCTGGCACGCCTGGTGGCCGAGCTGGACCGGCGCAGCGAGCTGCTGGCGGGCGCACTGGCGCGCGACCTGGCACGCTACAACCGGCGTGCGGCGGCGCCGCTGCCCTACGTGCTGCTGGTGATCGACGAGGTGTTGGATTTGCTCTTGACGGCCGGTGAGCGATCGGCGTTGGGCAAGGATTTGACCCGGCTGGTGGTCAAGGGGCGGGCGGCGGGTATCTTTGTGTGGGTGGCCAGCCAGCATGCACGTTTCGACCTGCTACCCCGCGCGGTGAACGTCAACCTGGGCAGCCGGCTGGTATTCCGCGTGGCGGACGAGGCTGCGGCGCGGCTGGCCGGCTGTCCGGGGGCACAGCAGATTGCGCGCACGCTGCCGGGGCGGATGCTCGCGCGGCTGGAGGGTGAGCCACTGCCGGTGCAGGGGTACCACGTGGATGAGGCGACGCTGCAGCGGGTGGTGGCGCACCTGGGCAAGCCGGGCCCCGGCGTGCGCCTCGATGCGGCCGAGCTGGCCCTGGTACGTTATGCGATCGAGCAGCTCGACGGCTGTTTCATCGTCGGCAAACTGGCCGCGGCCTTTGCCGGCGAGTGGACGCACTACCGCATTGCCACCCTCGCGCGCACCTGGGAGGCGCGTGGCTGGCTGAGCAAGCCGGCGCATGCGACTGATCCGCGGCGGGTGGGGGAGGAGTTGCGGAGGGAGTATGGAGTAGGGAATACGGAGTAGGGGTGTGTGGTCGTGTATGGCGTGTGTGGTCGTGTGCGGTGTGTGTGACGTGTGTGCCTGTGT
Source organism: Anaerolineae bacterium (assembly GCA_041912075.1). Taxonomy (GTDB): domain Bacteria; phylum Chloroflexota; class Anaerolineae; order SSC4; family Amarolineaceae; genus SSC4. Next base: position 2,209 of record JAYRNS010000180.1, on the reverse strand, counting down.
GGGGCGGGATGGGTCGGGGGCGACCCTGAGGTGAGATTGTTTCACCGCAAAGACGCAAGGCGCGCAAAGTTGTTGGCGGTTTTTTGGTGTCTTTGTGCCTACTAAGAAACTCCCGGTGTTGAGGAGTCCGCACCCCCAGGTGCGGACCCGCCTTCATGGAGGGGCTGTGCCGCACGTGGGCGTGCGGCACTCCTCGCTGCCGAGTTTCTTGTAGAAAACATGTGGCCATTGGCCTCACGAGCAGCTTGGTGGTTTGGTCTCTGGGCTGCGGCTAGTTTGAATCCGGCGCTGTGTGCCGGAAAGTGGCGCGGTGCGGCGTTTAGGTGGTTAGTGATCGCAGAATCGTGTGACGTGCTCGAACCAGGAGGTAACCATGAAGACGTCGCGTTTCTCTCGTCTGATGACCGTCGTTCTGTTGATGGTGATCCTGCTGCTGGCTGTTCCCCTCACCGAAGCCAGCAGCACTGGGATGACTGCTTCCCCGGCGCCGGCCCCGCGCAGCAGCGTGGCCGATGCCCTGCGCCGTGACGTAACATTGGAGAATTGTGACCCGGCTTATTCCCCCAACGCCTGCGTTGTCGACCAATCGATGGTCAATTTCAATGGCCGGCAGGTGTTTGGTGGCAGCACCGTGTTGAGCCAGACGTTCCGGCCGACAGCGAACAAGGCCGTGTGCAAAGTGAATGTCCGCATCCGCAAGGTGGTCAACCGCCCGTCGCCGGCCGGTGACCTGGTCCTGAGTGTGCGTACGATGGGGGGTGTCGTTCTCGACAGTGCAGTGCGGCCAGCCAATCTGATCCCCATGGGTGATAGTGTGCAGTCGTTCGACCTCGGCTGCAACGGGGGCGTGCTGGTAGCCGGTAACCTTTACCGCATCGTTCTGCGTGAGCGGGCGGGGGCGATGGGTGATTATGCCTGGTACGGCCACAACGGCAACCTGTATGCCGCCGGTGTTGGCCAGCGCAAGATAGGGGCTGGCGCGTGGATGAACGCCTTTGGTCCTAACTGGGACTTCTACTTCCGTGAGCTGCGCTGTCCGTAAGGTCCGTCAGTCCGTTACCTGGAATACTCCCATAGGGTATTGACACCTGGGATGGGTTGTGCTAGAATGGAGCCAGGCTGCGGGACAACAAACCGCACCTGAATTGGCACCGGAGTCATGCCAAGGTAAGTTCCCAAGGTCTGGTGGAGACACAGGCATCAATTGACCCAACTGGCCGCAGAAAAGGCCAGGGCCCAAGAAGCCAGGACTCAGACTGGCGACGAATCGCTTGCCGAAGCAGCCTGTCGCATACCAGATTCATATCGTGGGGAAGATTGCAGAGCGCCGAGAACGCGGCGTGAGAGACTGCTGGACAGAGCAGGCAAAGGGGTACGAGTAAGAGAAGTTGGTTCGTACCCAGGTGCAGCGAGAAGTGGCCACCATCGCGTAACTGCCTGATAAATTGTCCAGGTGTACGAAAACCCACGAGCCCCAGGAACGCCAGGCAGTCAAGGCTCCGGTGCTCCTTTTTGCCCAATTTTCAATCAACCATCGCCCATAACGAAAAACTCCGGCCCGCCCTGACCGGAGTTTTTCGTCGTTCGTTTAGAGGAGGAAGGAGCTTTCACTTACTCGCCAGAGCCCCGTTAACTCTGGCATCTCTCGTGCAACCCTAGGTCTATGATCGCACGCCCGGCTTAAGCTTACGTGAAAAGAAGTTAAATGTTTGCGAAGAGCTGCACAAATTCACCGTGTTTTCTTGTGCCGGCGAACGTCCTTGGGGTCAATCTTCCGACTCGAAACCGATGGCAAACATGCTCTCCAGGTCGTGGCGTGAAAAGACCCGGAAGGCGATCAGGGTCTCCGAATCGAGGATCCCCGAGACCTGGAGCATCTTGTTAGTGACCAGGTCGGCCAGGGCTTCGTTGTCGGGGATGCGCAGGATGGCCACCAGGTCGTAGCGGCCGGCGACCGAAAAGACCTCGGAGATGCCAGGCATCGCGGCCAGCTCTTCGGCCACCTGGTTGATACAATCGCGTTCGATGCTGAGCAAAACGACAGCTGAGACCATGAGTTCCTCCGCGTGGCCGGGGTGGGGATGGGCCGGTCACGAGTTCACATAATATTTAGGCGTTTGTTGTGATATGCGATATTTTAGCGATAGGGCGGAGAAGGTCAAGTTGGGGATGGGAGGGTGGGGGTGAGGGGTTGGGGGGTAGGGGGTGG
>JAYRNS010000179.1:0-2128 GCA_041912075.1 Anaerolineae bacterium | reverse complement strand
CGGGCAAAACGAGCACCGCACGCATCCTGGCCAAGGCGGTGAACTGCGAAGCGCCGGAAGCAGAGCGGCCGTGTAATCGTTGCGCCATCTGTCGCGCCATCAATGAGGACCGCCTGTTAGACCTGGTCGAGATCGACGCCGCGTCCCATACCGGCGTCGACGCCATGCGTGAGACGGTCATCGACCGCATCAACTTTCGCCCGACCGATGCCCGGTTTCGCATCTACATTATAGACGAAGTGCACATGCTGTCGACCTCCTCTTTCAACGCCTTGTTGAAGACGCTGGAGGAGCCGCCGCCGCACGTCATCTTCATCCTGGCGACAACCGACGTACAAAAGGTCCCGGCGACCGTCATCTCGCGCTGCCAGCGGTTCGACTTTCACCGGATTGGATCGCACGAAACGGTGCAGCACCTGCAGGCGATCTGCCAGGCCGAAGGACGCAGTGCCGAGCCGGCCGCGCTGGCGGCCGTGGCGCGCTATGCCACCGGCAGTATGCGTGATGCGATTACGCTGCTGGACCAGCTCATGGCCTACGGCGCGGACCCTATTACCGTGGACCAGGTCGAAGCGATGTTGGGTACGGTGCCCCACCAGGCCATCTCGCGCCTGGTCGGTGCCATGGCGGCCCGTGATGCCGCGGCCGGTCTGGCGATCATCGCCGACCTGGTGGACAGTGGTGTCGAGCTGCGCGAACTGGCGCGGCAGACGATCGAGGCCCTGCGCAGTCTGCTGCTGATTCAGGTGGGCGGCAGCGGCGTCGACCTGGACGTGCCTGCGGATGCGCAGCGCGACCTGCTGGCCCAGTCTCGGCTGCTGACGCGTGTGCGCCTGCTGAGAACCATTCACCTGTTCACCCAGGCCAGCGTCGACCTGCGCAGCAATGCCCCGGGTGTGCCGCAGCTCAGCCTGGAGATGGCCGTCGTCGAAGCTTGCCAGGACGAGGCTGGGGACCAGCCCGTCGCGCAGTCCATCCCGGCTGCGGCCGCGCCGGCCAGCGAGCCAGTAACGAGTGTGCCCATGATACCGGCAGCATCACCCGCATCGATCGATGCTGGCCCGGAGACTTCGTTACCAGTCACACCGCCTGCCACGAGTCGGCCAGAGCCGGCGTCGCCTGTGCCGCAGGTGGTAACCGCGCCAGTGACGGCCACGAATACACCTGGTGGGCCGGCCGTTGGTGACGACCAGCTGGAACGGCTGCGCCAGGCGTGGCCGCAGGTGAAGGAACGGCTGCAAAACCGGCGGCGCATGATTCTAGGGATATTGACCGGCGGGGTGCGTTTTCTGGCCGTGGACGGCAACCAGGTCATCATCGGTTACGATGGCAGCAAAAAACAGGCGCAGTACAATGCCAGCCGCCTGTTGGAGCCAGAAAACAAGGCAACGTTGGAAGCAGTCCTGAGTGAAGTGCTCGGTGGTGCATATGCTGTCACGGTGATTGCCGAGGATCAGTACCGGCCGCCGGCGCGATCAGGCCATGGATCTCAGGTTCCCACCCCAGGTGACGAGCCTGTTGCCGTGCCATCGCCTGAAGCACCCGCCGGGTCCAGCGACGCCGGGGTCGATCCATTGATCGCCTATGCCACGCGCGAGCTGGGTGCGGTGGCAACGCGCATGATGACGAGTGAATGAGCGTGGCTCGACGATGGGCAGTTGTCGTCGGGCGCGAACCATAGGGAGGCTATGATGGCAAAAGGGAAACGTTACGGCTTCGTGCCACCCCCGCCGCGTGGCGGAACCGCCAAAGGTGGTGGTGGCGGCAGCGGCGACATGATGTCACAGATTCAGAAGCTGCAGGAGGACATGGCACGGGCGCAGGAAGAACTAAAATCGGAGACTGTCACGATCACGGTGGGCGGGGAAGCGGTGACGGTGGTGGCCACCGGTGACCAGCGCATCGTCTCGATCCAGCTCAAGCCCGAAGTGGTCGATCCTGACGACATCGAGATGCTGCAAGACCTGCTGGTGGCGGCAGTCAATGAGGCCTTACAGCGCTCGCAGGAAGTGGCGACCAACCGCATGGCGGGGTTGACGGGCGGTATGAGTCTGCCCGGGCTGTTTTGAGTAGAGTGGGGGACACGTGGAACCACTGGCACCCGCAGTCGCGCGTTTGATCGAAGCTT
>JAYRNS010000178.1:0-7777 GCA_041912075.1 Anaerolineae bacterium | reverse complement strand
CATTCGAGACGCAGCGCTGTATCGCCGCGGGTGCCAGCGAGATCGACATGGTGATCAACATCGGCGCACTCAAGTCGCGTGATTATCGCTGGGTCGCCCAGGACATCAGCGGCGTCGTGCGCGTGGCGCATGGCAGCAATGCCCTGGTCAAGGTGATCATCGAGGCCTCGCTGCTCACCGAAGAGGAGAAGGTCGAAGCCTCGGCCCTCTCGAAGGCGGCGGACGCCGATTACGTCAAAACGTCGACCGGCTTTGCCAGCGGTGGTGCGACCGCCGCCGATGTGGCGCTGATGCGCCGTGTGGTGGGGCCGGAGATTGGCGTCAAGGCATCCGGTGGCATCCGCTCGGCCGCCGATGTGCGCGAAATGCTCGCCGCTGGTGCGACGCGCATCGGTGCCAGTGCCAGTGTCAAGATCCTGTCCGAAGCGGCCGCAGTCCGGTAGAGGGAACTCATTCATGCGCAGCCAAAACCTGTTGATCATCGCCGGGCACGCCTGGCAGTGCCTCGACTGCCAGAACAAACTCCTGCGTGATCCTGTTGGGGTCGTTGCGATGCAGAGCCTCACGGCCGAGGAACGCACCGCCGTCAGCAAGCTGCAGCGGACCGATTTTGCCACTGTGACGTCGTTGGCCAACGCGCTGCAGCTCGACAAGTACGAACTCGATGAAATCATGAATCATCCCCGCTGCCGTCTGCGCCACTTCTGAACCTGGCCGCGGGGAGATTTTGGAAGACGAGGTTGCCCATGTTGATCGCGCGTGTCGTTGGCTCGGCTGTGTCGACGATCAAAGATGAAAAACTCACCGGTCTGAAGCTGCTGGTGGTACGTGAGGTGACACCCAGCAACGAGCTCACCGGCAAACCACTGGTGGCGATCGATGCCGTCGGGGCGGGCGAGGGCGAGCTGGTGTTGATTGCCAGCGGCAGCTCGGCACGCCAGACGACTGCCACCAACAACAAGCCGGTCGATGCCGTGATCATGGCGATTTTGGACTCGCTCGAAGTCGAAGGCGAGTTGACGTACGTGAAGGGCAGGTAACACCGTGGCAGTATCCAACGAATTCGACCTTGATCTGCAGTCGATCCAGGAGGCAAGGCGGCTTGCGGTGGCTGCCCGTGCGGCCCAGCAGACCTTCTTTCACTTCACCCAGGCCCAGGTCGATCACATCTGCCAGGCGATGGCCGACGCTGCCTACCAGGAGGCAGCACGCCTGGGACGCCTGGCCTTCGAGGAGACTGGCTACGGCGTTCCGGGTCACAAGACGGTCAAAAACCAGTTCGGCAGTCGCATGGTGTGGGAGTCGATCAAAAACATCCCCACGGTCGGCGTACTGCGCCGCGACGAGGCACGCCGTGTCGTCGAGATTGGCTGGCCGGTTGGGGTCATCGTTGCGCTGACACCCAGCACCAACCCAACTTCTACCGCGATGTTCAAGGTCCTGGTGGCGGTCAAAGCGCGTAACGCGGTCATCGTGGCACCGCATCCGAGTGCCAAAGGGTGCTCCAACGAGACGGTGCGTATCATGGCGGCGGCCGGCGAGGCGGCGGGTATGCCCCCTGGCCTCGTCAGCTGTATGCGCCACGTGACCCTGCCTGGCTCGCAGGAGCTGATGCGTCACTATGCCGTGTCCATGATCCTGGCGACCGGCGGCTCGGCCATGGTCAAGGCGGCACACAGTGTGGGCAAGCCCGCGCTGGGAGTCGGCCCGGGCAACGTGCCGGTGTATGTCGATCGCAGCGCCGACGTGAAGAAGGCGGCGTGGGACATCGTCAACTCCAAGGCATTTGATTGTTCCGTGATCTGTGCCACAGAGCAGGCGGTGGTGGCCGACCGGCCGATCGCCGCCCAGCTCAAGACCGCCATGGAGCAGCAGGGTGCCTATTTTGTCAGCCCCGAACAGGCCGCGGCACTGGCCCGAATCCTGTTTCCCTCGGGCGGCCTGATCGACCCCAAAACCGTAGGCAAAACACCGCAGCAGCTGGCGGCGATGGCGCAGATTTCGGTGCCCAACACGGCGCGCGTGCTGGTGGCGCGCCTGCAGTCGGTCGGTAAACAGGAGCCGTTGAGCGCTGAGAAGCTGACAACCGTACTGGGCTGGTACGAAGTGGACGGCTGGCACGCCGGCTGCGAGCGCTGCATCGAGCTGTTGAAGTACGGCGGCGACGGACATACGCTGGTCATCCACGCGCGCAACGAAGAAGTTATTTTGGCATTTGGTGTGGAGAAGCCAGCGTTTCGCATCGTCGTCAACACCTGGGGTACCCTGGGTGCGATTGGCGCCACGACCGGTGTGATGCCCTCGATGACCCTGGCACCGGGAGGGATTGGCGGCGCCGTGGTGAGCGACAACATCAGCGTGCACAACCTGCTCAATGTCAAACGGCTGGCCTACGAAACCCAGGCACCCCCGCGCGCCGCCACGACGCTGGCGCAAGGCGTGGAACCGATGCCGGCTACACGCGGGGCACCGCCGGCCCCCGCCGTGTCGTCACCGGCGCGACCCGCCCCGCAGCCCGCGACGAGTCCATCTGCGGGGCGCGGGCTCTTGTCCGGCAGCGAAATCGAAGAGATCATTCAGCGTGTTTTGGATGAAATAAAGTAGATGTCATGGTCGAAGACGCTTGATGGCTGGGCGACTTTCGACGTCTGAACCACACGATTCGTAACGAAAGGATTTGTCTGACGATGGTCAATATGCAATTGATCGCCCTGGGGATGGTCGAAACGCGCGGCCTGGTTGGTGCCATCGAGGCGGCCGACGCCATGGTCAAGGCGGCCAACGTGCGCCTGATCGGCAAGGAGATGATCGGCGGCGGGTACGTCACCGTGATGGTGCGCGGCGATGTGGGTGCGGTAAAAGCCGCAACCGATGCTGGTGCCGCGGCGGCGCAGCGCGTGGGTGAGCTGGTCAGCGTGCACGTCATTCCGCGACCGCACAACGACGTGGAGATGATCCTGCCCAAGGGCGGCGAAGTCAAAGAAGCCTGAGCACGACGTCCATGGCGCGTCGGTTCATTACGGCGGTGGACGTGCGCCGCCTGGTCAAACAAGAGGGGCAAACCGAGCTGGTGTTAGGACCGGACGACGTGGTGACGGCCCTGGCCCAGGATACGGCGCGCGATCTCGGATTGCGGCTGGTCAACCACAGCAGCGTGCCGGCCTGGTCGACCGCCGGCCGGCATGATCGTCTGCTCAAAGGCCCGCCCTCTGTGCCGAAGCCGGCTGGGGGTACACCTGACTCGACAGCGGCCGTCACGGCGGATCTGGTCGCCCAAATCGTGGCGGAGGTGCTGCGCCGCCGTGGTACCGGTGGGCAGGTATCGCCCGCCACAGCCGGTCCGCTGCACGTGGACGGCCGGGCAGCAGCCGGCGCGCCGGCGACGACCACGCCCGGAGGTTGGTCCCAGCAGGAGGTCATCGGGGCAGCCCGCAGCGGGGGTCAGGCCGCTGGTTTTCGCACGGCCCGGGCCGGCAGCTGGACTTACACGCCCGCAACCGCCGAGACGTGTTACGTCGTGGAGGGCGTGGTCGATATCGCCTTTGGTGGTCAAGTGCAGCGCGCCTTTGCCGGGGATGTGGTATATCTACCTCCTGGCTGCCAGGCGACGTACAACACACCAACGTGGGTCAAGGTGTTTTACGTCACCGCATAGGCGAGCCGGTCAAGCACTCGGATTCTGCACTCAACATAAGACTCAACATCAGATGGAATAGCCGATGGCAAATGAATTTCAGTTACGCGCCTACTGTTACCTGGATCGTATGCAGCCGCAGTACGCGGCGTTCGTTGGCACAATCACCCAGGGTGATCTTCCGGTCGAGGGCATGGCTTCGTTGTACGTCGAAATGGCGCCGGGCAACGAGGTGTTTCGGGTCGTCGACATTGCGGTGAAGAGCACCGATGCCAAACCGGGGGCACAGATCGTCGAGCGCGAGTTTGGCATGTTCGAGGTGCACTCACTGGCGCAGGCGGAAGTACTGGAAGCCGGACGGATCGTGCTCGACCGGCTGGGTTTGAGCGAACAGGATCGTGTCAAGCCGAGTATCGCCTCAGTCCAGGTGATCACCAATGTCGATCCGTACCAGGCCCAGCTCTTGAACCGCTTCCGGCGTGGGGCGATGCTCGTGGCCGGCGAAACGATGCTGGTGCTGGAAGTGGCGCCGGCGGCGTATATCAACCTGGCGGCCAACGAAGCTGAAAAGACGGCCAATATCAAGATCGTGCACATCTCATCGGTGGGGCGTTTTGGCCGCATGTGGCTGTCGGGCAGTGAGGCTGAGATCCTGGCGGCCAAAGCGGCGGCCATCGATGCGATCAGCGCACTGAGCGGTGTGCCAGGTTAGGTCGTCACGATGCTCCTTGGGCAAATCGTGGGCAGTGCGGTAGCCACACAAAAGTATCCCGGCATGGAGGGCGCCAAGCTGCTGATCGTCCAACCGGTGGACAAACACCTGCGCGCCCGCGGTTCGCTGCAGGTGGCGGTTGATACCGCGGGTCTCAGTGCTGGTCGGCGGGACGTGGTCTTCCTCGTCCGTGCGCGTGAAGCCATGCTGGCATACACCACCACCGAGATGCTGCCGATCGACCTGGCGGTCGTCGGCGTGGTCGAACGCATCGACCTGATCGAAGGCGAAGACTGGCCGCTGGGCGAGGGTTATACACGGTTTTGATGTAACGTCCCCGAACGTCCCCGGCACGGGCCGCAAGATCTTTCGTTGTACATCGCACCCGCGGCCCGTGCCGGAGACGTTCGGACGTTCAAGAGGAGCACACGCATGGTGATCGCCAAGGTCGTGGGCACGTTGGTTTCGACCATCAAACACCCCGCCTATGCTGGCACGAAACTGCTCGTCGTCCAGCCGCTCAATCTGCCGGCCGCGCCCCCCGAGGCTGATTTCATCGCCATCGATCATGCCCAGGCAGGGGTCGGCGACACCGTGCTCGTGCTGCGGGAAGGCGCCGGGGCCCGGCAGGTGACGGGTATACCCGATGCACCGATCATCTCGGTCGTCATCGGGGTATTGGACAGTGTTGAGTTTTCGTCGAGAATATGAACAGAAAGAAGTCAGACTATGCTGAATCTTTGGCGTGAGTTACGCCCTGGGCCCAATATTCCGGAGGTGGTCTACACCATTGTGGAGATCCCTAAAGGAAGCCGCAACAAATATGAATACAACAAGGAAAATGGCGTCATCAAGCTGGATCGTGTGCTTTATTCTTCGCTCTATTACCCGGGTGATTATGGCCTGATCCCACGCACCTTCTACGACGACGGAGACCCACTCGATATTCTGGTGATGGTGAATGAGGCCACGTTTCCGGGCTGCGTCATCGAGGCGCGGCCGATTGGCCTGTTTCGTATGCTAGACCGTGGGGTGTCGGATGACAAGGTGTTGGCAGTTCCATCCCGTGATCCAATCTTTCAGGACTACCATGACATTACCGACATCCCGAAGCACTTCCTGGCCGAGGTCGCGCATTTCTTCGAGGTCTACAAGGATTTGGAAGGCATGCGCACCAAGCCGATTGGGTGGGAAGATGCCAACGCGGCCAAGGCCGAGGTGATGCGCTCCGTGGACCTGTACCAGGATCGGTTTGCCCTGGGAGGTCTGTAGGCGTGAAAGAGGTGGTGCCCGGGCTGTGGATGTTCGACGAAATCAGTGGCACGGTCAACGCGTACCTCTGGCAGCGTAACGACGGTTATACCTTGATCGACACGGGTATGCCCAACCAGGCGGCGCGCATTCTGCGTGCCCTCGCCGCTGCCTACCTGGCGGCACCCGGTGTCGATCGCATCATCATTACGCACTGTGACATCGACCACATGGGCGGCCTGGCAAAAATCCAGGCCGCCACGGGCAGCCAGGTCGTGGCGCACGCCGCCGAAGTGCCGAATATCCAGGGCCAGCGGGCACGCGTGCTGCCCAAGACGGCAGCCGGTTACGTGATGCGCCCGCTCCTGGCGGCCAGCGGGTTGTTTTTCAAAGTCGATCCGGTGAAGGTCGACGAGATGGTGTTGGATAAACAGGTGCTCGTCGAAGGCTTTCAGGTGCTGCACGTGCCTGGCCATACACCCGGCCAGATGGCGTTGTACCATCCGGCGCGTAAGATCCTGATCACCGGCGATGCGCTGGCCAACCGCAGCCAGCACCTGGGTGCACCGCCGCCGATTTTCACACCGGACGTGGCATTGGCCAGAGAATCGATCCGCAAGCTGGCAAAACTGGACGTCGACGTCGCCTGTTTCGGGCATGGTCCGCCCATCGTGGGCGGTGCTGGGGAGAAGCTGCGCGCCTTTGCGGCTACGTTGGCTTGAGGGCGTTGACCGCCAGCGACCAGGTTACGATGAACAGCAGGGTGTAGGCGACACTCACCAGGAGCTGGCGCACACCGATGCGGGTGGGTTTGACACCGATGGCCGGCCGCAGGGTGCCGTAGATCGACTCGATCCACTGCACGGCATAGGCGAGCGGCAGCAGGGGTGGCAGAATGCGCAGAACGGACAGGAGGAGCACCACCAGCAGGTTGAACGTCGTGTACAGCAAAGCGCGCCGGCCAGCGCGCAGACGTTCGCCCTGGGGCGGCGCCGTTTTCCACGTCCGCTGCTCCAGACGCAGCGCGGCGCAGACAATGGATGCCGCCGACTGAATCCAGGTCAATCCCCATAGCCCCCAGCCCATGGCATCTACCCGCCCCATGCCGATCCAGTATGCCGCGGGGGCTGCCAGGGCGAGCACACCGCTGGCGATGATCTCTACGCCGATCTGGCGCCGCTCGGCCCGGCGTGCCACCAGGGCCAGGTGCCAGAGGAACACCGGAATCCCTGGGATGGCCAGGACGGCCACGTATGCCGCCCCCTGGCTCCACAAACCAGCAAAACCCAGCAGCCCCACCACGCTGTAGACGGCGGTCCAGAAATACGCGGCCGGCAAATCCTGTGCACTGCGCCGCCGGCTGCGCACTTTGACGATGACCGTGATGGGCTGGCGAACCAAAAAGGCAGCCAGGGCCGTGACAATCAAATAGACCGACGCCAGCGTAAAACGCCCGCCGGCAAACAGCCCGATCAACAACGGGCTAAAGAGAAACACCCACGAGCCGTGCTCCTGCGTCAACGCAATGTGCCGCTGCCACACCGACCTGCGCGCAACTGTCGCCATACCCTCGATCACGCCTCCCACGTTATGTTTTCGCTTCTCAGAATACCATCCCCGGCGTTTTTTTTCAAGCCGGCTCCCCCTCGCCAAACCGGGCACGCAACCGCGCTGACGTCCTGCACTCCCACTCCCCGGCCCCTAATCCCCAACCCCAAAACATACCTCCGCTCAAAGGTTGCACTAATCCGCCCAATTAGTGTAGAATACATACAAATGTGGTTGTCAATGCCGGCATAGGGAGCATACTATCGATGATCCGTCACGTGTCGATCGCACTAAGTTTCCTGGTCGTTTTGCTGCTAACCAGCTGTAATGCCCCCCCGCCTGCCGTTGTCCTGACCGGCAGTGAACGTGAGGCCGTTCTAGCCTACGCTGACCCCATGACCGATAACCTGCTGCAGGGCATGAACGATGGTGATTACGCCACGTTTGCCCGTGATTTCGACGCGGCCATGGCCAAAGCGATACCAGCGACCAGTTTCGACGCATTTATGGCCAGTACTGCGAGTAAGCTGGGGCAGTATGAGTCACGCACGGTGAGCACAGTGGAATCGGTGGATAATTTCACCCGTGTCATCTACCAGGCGCGGTTTGCCAATGACGATCCGGTGACCGTG